>CAYVWT010000030.1:0-14523 GCA_964455565.1 uncultured Clostridiaceae bacterium
ACCAAATAGGATTTAGTCCATTTGTTTGTAATGAACAAATAAGACTGAATATGAATACAAACTAACAGGAAATAAAAGGCAACTTGTGACTCTTAATCAGTGGGTCCGCGGTTCGAACCCGCGATGGCGCACCAACTAAAAAAACCCTTATACAATGCGTGTTTGACGTGTTTTGTGTATGGGTTATTTTTGTATTAAAAATTCTGTTTGCCCCCTTGTTTGCCCCCTACCAAGAAAAAAACCGCCCATTTTAGGACGGTTATAGTTAATTCATATTGGAATATAATTCTTGTAATAAGTTGATACTGTCTTTCTTTGTATCGGGTAGAACGTGTGCATATACATCAGTGTCATTGCTATTGTGCTATGTCAAAAGTCTCTTTACCTTATCGGTTACAGAACCAGATGTTATTAGCACCATGATGTTGATTCTACAATTATTAACTACCCTCTTTTAACTAAAGCCATTATATTGTAAATATCACTTGATTGTCAAGAACTTTAAGACTTAAACCACTTTATAAAATCCATTTCAATATCACCAATATTTTCATATGTTAGTTCAAGTCCTAACAACTTTTTCAAAAATAATTTTTTTTCTACCGTTAAAGTTAATTCTTGATACCACGGCAATTTTTTATGTTTTCCTTTTGTTTCAAAAGAAGAGTAAAGTAAGTATAACAAGAAATCACCTAAGAAAGAAAAGTCCAAATCATAAGGATATTTATCATTATCTGCCCATCTTGCCAAGCCAAAGTCAACAAGATACACTTCTCCTTTATCTATTAAAACATTAGGTATCCTAATATCTCTATGAACAACACCATTTCCGTGAATATGCTTTATAATTTTAATAAGTTGAATACCTATATTAAAAAATTCTTCATTAGTAAATTTATGCTTATGCTTAAAGAGAATATCTTTTACAGTTAATCCATTCTTAAACTCTAAAACAAATCCATAAAAACCTTTTTCATTTATTACTCCTAAAAGCTTGGGTATTGAATTATGATCAAGCTGTGATAGAATAATGGCTTCATATGCATTTTTCTCTTTATTCTTTTTGAAAATATTAGGTTTAAAACGTTTTATAATTACAAGGGTGCCAAAAGTGGAATGTGCTAAAAAGCACATTCCATATCTGCCTTCACCAACTGCACCAGTAATAGTATATTGTCCATATTGCTTTCCAATATATTTTTTCAAGCTTGTAAACAGCATACTATTATCCGTTTACTTTTGTTCCGCATTTTAGACAAAACTTTGCGTTTGGCGGAAGCTTTTCTCCACAATCCAAGCAAAACAGCACACTATTTACCTTTTCACCACATTCTAAGCAAAACTTAGAACCAGCAGGTGTTTTTGAGTTACACTTGCCACAAATTATTGTGTTTTGATTTAATGGTTGTTGATTTTGCACTGGCTGATTAGAATACTGTTGTTGATGTTGTTGCTGTTGATTGTTGTAACGGTTTGAATTGCTACCCGAGCCAATCATATTAAGCAAATTGCCTAAAAACCCTTTTTTTTGATAATGATTACTCCCGTAATTACTGTTTTTGTAATGATTTCCTTTTGACGATCTTGAAAATGAACTCATTTAGACAACTCCTTTTATTTTTTTAATTTCATATTTTTTCTGTAATATTATACTGCCTGTAACTAATATTGCGAGTGACATTAATGTAATAACAATTCCTATTATATTTCCTTCAGATGCTTTTGCCCCAACAGAAACCCAAATAAGAGTACCAGGTATTCTGGATATTGCGTAAATAAAGAAAAGCCGAGATGGTTTTATTGGCGTAAGCCCCGCAACATACATCATTATATCCTTTGGAATCATTGGGATAAGACATATAACCAACATTCCAAGCATACCTTTTGTGGAATTAAGAAGATTACTTATTTCGTCAAGCCTTTTTCGTGGAATAAATTTGCTTATAAACTCATATCCAAAGATTCTTGATATATAAAATGCCGTCACCGTTCCAAGCATAATACCCACAAATGATAATAAAAATCCTAATGGTATGCCATAGATAAAACCACCGCATACATTGAAAATATCACCAGGGACAACAATTACCAGTACATGGGCGGCTTGTATAAGAATATATATCAAAAAACCAAACCTACCAAAGGAAAGCAAATAATCTTTAACAGCCTGTGGATTTTTTGCTTTTTCTATAAGCCATGGTGCAAATTTGATTGCAAAAATTCCTATAATTAAAGCAATAATAATCAGAAATGCAAGCTTCAACTTTGAACTTCTATCTATCTTTTGTAATTTCATTTATTTCACCACATTAATAGATTTTCTAAAATAATTAACAAGCTTCACAAGTTCATACCACATAACAGCTATAACAGCTATTCCAACGGCTAACAAAATTTGATTTGCAGATAAAGGTGCTAATTTCAAGAAATGATTTATTGGAGAGTATATCATAATAGTCAGTCCACCAATAGTTCCAACACTTACAGCCCACATAACCCTATCCTTTATAAGTAGCATAAAGGACCTAAAAGCAAAATCTGAATTCGAGCTATTAACCTGAACTAACAGCACGTTTGACAACATTATTATTGCTAACCCCATTGTACGAGCAACAATCGCATTTTCAATATTATTCTGCAAAATAAGGTAGTACGTTCCAAATGATGCAACGAAAATCACAAGCCCTTGCATAATACTTTTCGTAAGCGTTTTGACTGTTAATAGCTTCTCGTTTGGATTTCTCGGCGCTCGCTCCATTATATCCTTTTCAGCAGGTTGACGTTCTAAAACAATAGAGCAGGTAGGGTCTATTATTAATTCAAGCAACACTACATGCAAAGGGAGCAACATTAGCCACGTGGGCTTAATTCCTAAAAGAGGAGCCATAAGTGACGCAAGAGCAATGGGGATATGAATAGTGAAAACATATCCAACTGCTTTTCTAATATTATCATAAATTCTTCTTCCGTCTTTTATAGTATCAACAATAGTTGAAAAATTATCATCTAAAAGAATTATATCAGCAGCTTCTCTGGATACCTCCGAGCCACGCTTACCCATTGCTATTCCAATATCAGCATATTTAAGCGCTGGTGCATCATTTACTCCGTCACCAGTCATAGCTACAACCTCGCCGTTATCCTTAAATGCTTTTACAATTCGCATTTTATGCTCAGGAACAACACGTGAAAATATGCTAACATCACGTATTTTTTCTCTAAGCTGTTCGTCTGACATTTGGTTTAATTCGTCACCAGTAATAATTTTATCGCTGTTTGGCATACCAATCTGCTTTGCAATAGAGCTTGCAGTAATTCCGTTATCACCAGTAATCATAACAACACGAACGCCAGCTTTTGTGCAATTTTTAATATCTTCCTTTACAGATTCCCTCGGTGGGTCAGCAAGCCCTACCATACCACAAAGCTTTAAGCTACAATCTGCAAGTGTAGTGGGAACACTTTCTAAAGCATCAATTTTCATTTCTGCTACTGCAATAACACGAAGTCCTTTTTGGGACATTTCAACTATTTTTTCTTCTGCTAATTTACGTTCATCAGAGGACATACAACAAAGTGTTAATAATCGTTCTGGTGAGCCTTTTGCGGCAACGATAATGCCATCCTGTCGTTTCCAAACATGCCCCATCATTTTTGTTTCATTTGTAAATGGATATTCAATTACAAGCTCTGCATTAAATAAAAATTCTTTTGGAATATTCAGGCTTTCACAATGGGCAAGCATTGCTTTTTCCATCGGGTCATAAGCCTCTGTTTCACAGCCCATGCCCATAATTTCACATAGCTTATTTGTATCATCATCTATTGACCATGTATCTCTAACGGTCATTTGATTCATCGTAATCGTGCCTGTTTTATCGACACAAAGCACAGAAACAGCACCAAGTGTTTCAACAGATGGTAACTTTCGAACAAGGGACTGTTTTTTAGCTAAACGCCATGCCCCCATAGATAAAAATACAGTTAAAATAACAGGGAATTCCTCTGGTATCATTGCCATTGCAAGTGTAATGCCAGATAAAATACTCTCGATAATTCTATCCATGAAAGTATGATTAGGAAGGTCTATGATGTTTAAGTAAGTTATACCACCTACGAGTGCAAAAAGTACAGCGGCAATACCAGCGCAAAACTTAACAAGCTTGGCAGTTTGCTTTTGAAGAGGGGTAGGGCTTTGTGGTGCTGATGCAACATCCATTCCTATTTTACCATATTCTGTGAGCGCACCAATTTTGTCAACTAATATCGCTGCACTTCCTTGTGTGACCAAGGTTCCAGCATAGCAATAATCTTTTCGCCAATAATCTTTACTATCAGTATTGGCATTTTGTGTGGTTGTTTTCCAAACACCCTCGGCTTCTCCTGTTAAAGAGGATTCATCAACACAAAGGTCGCTACACTTTACAACCTCACCATCGGCAGGTATTTTAACTCCCTCGGCTACTAACATCAAATCGCCAGGGACTAAATCAGAACTATTAATAGTCTTTTCTTCCCCATCACGAATAACTGTTATATGTGGTGCAGATAAATCTTTAAGCGCTTTTAAGGTTTTATCTGTTTTCCATTCTTGTATTACATCAATACTAATAATACCAATAACGAAAACAAGCATAATTGCGCCATCTCGTGGCTCGCCTAAGATAAAATAGACAACGGCGGCAATAATAAGAAGGAGAAACATAGGTTCAGATAATACTTCTAAAATTTTGTGAAAAAAGCTTTCCTTTTTTTGGGCTGTCAATTCATTCTTGCCAAATTGTTCTTGAAGTTCTTTTGCTTTTGTACTTGTAAGTCCTTTCGTTGGGATGGTCTTTTTCTGTTCTGTCATAGCTAATAACCTCCATTTTTTAATAGCTCTATGGCATTGCAAGTTCCAGTTATACCCTACGAATAAATATAAAAATACCCGTAGAACATAATACTACTGTCCCACAGGTATTGTAATAATCCTGCTGCCAAAAAAATGGCCCAGCCCCACGAACTTACAAAAAGTTCATCGCCTGCTCAGTTTGTACTGTAGATTTATATGCAGTGCAAATAGATATATGAGATTTTACCATATTTAATATTATATGTCAATATTTTTATAATTCTCTTAAATTTTTGAATAACGATAACTAAATTTCCTATAAATTTAAAAATAAATATCACTAATATTTTTTACAACTGAAATCAACATATTAAAACACTTTTCTGCACAATAATATTAATTTCTCATATTATAATATTGAGTAGATAACACTCAATATTATAATAGGAGGCGAAAATTATGGATTGCAATAATAATTGCGGTTTTACTGCTTGTGGATGTATCGGTGTTTTGATAAGCATAGTGTTTGGAGCAATTATTGGAATACTATTTGCATTTGGATTTATCCCATTTATCGTAATTTCAATTTTGATTGCATTTGGGCTTGGTGTTCTGGCATTAATTTTTTTAGTAGTTGGAGTGTATTTAGGAGCAGTTACAGCACCTAATGCATTATCAAAATGCTTGTGCAAAAATGCAACTTGCTTGTTGGTAGGTATAATCGGAACAATCATATCTGCATTAGCAGCGCTATCAATTGTCTTAATCCCTGTATTTATCTCAGTTATTATACTTGTTGCTATTGCTGCATTTTTCTTTTCACTAATGATACTCGGAATTATATCTCTTGTATCTTGCATAGCTTGTAAGATGTGTTCCTAACAACAGATAGAAATGTTAAAAGCATTTAGGTACTAAATTTTACGTGGGGGTGTAGTAGTTTGCATAAAATATGCATACTACTACACCCCCTATATGTAAAGTTTTTTATACCCAATTATTTTATTGAGTGAATGTTATTATCCTAACAAGCCCACCACTTGCTGGGGCTTTGTCTGCAAAAATCCTTACGCCTTGTAGTTTATAAGCCGAAAGCTGGTTTAATGAAACTGGTATATATTTATAATCCTTTACTAAATATGCAGTTGCTTTTGGCGCAATTTTATAGCTCGTTTGACCAATTTTTATCCTTTGTGTATCCACTGCCTCAAATTTTTCGTAAGATGTAATTTCAAATAACGAGTACATTTCCTCCAAAGAATTACCTTTTATAACAGCCATTACAGGCTGACCTTCTTTTGGCGAAAAGTTCCCATTACAGTTGGTTTCTACTCCACCAATATCTATTGTGTTTGAAGAGCCACTTTTCTTTGTTAATATTCCAAAGCTATATTTACTTTGAGTAACATTATCTAAAACTATAAACTGTATGTCACCAAAGGTATTGTTTAGCTCTGCGTGAATTACATAGCTTGTCGAAAGCTCTTGTTGAGAAATTTGCGAAAGCTCGATAAGCTGTGCAACAGCCTCGCCAGTAGCATATTTTTCAGGCGCAAAAACAAGCTCTACTATTTTGGAATCACGAGTTAGCCAATTGCTTCCAATTGAATTATTTGCTATATCAACCTTGCCTGTTATAGGGTGATTAGTTATAAAATTTGGCACTAATAGCCCGTTTACAATATTAAACTTAATTATTTTCCCTCGATAATCACTATAATCTTTGTCTGTTTTAAATTCTTGCGTATTACCATTCATTGTGAATACCTTTAAAAGAGTTTCCTGTTTGCCGTTTGTATCCACATCTGTGCTTATAACATCTCTTGTTCCAAGTATTATCCCATAATTTGAAATATCAGTTCCGTTTAAGTCAGCCACATCAACTATGTTGCCATCTTTACCTATTAGTAGCGTCATATAATCGTTTAACTTGAATGAAGTTTTATTTTCCCCAAGCTTGTATGCCGCTACCTGTGTTCCAACGCTATAATCCTTGCCAGTAAGCGTTATTTTGTTAACCGTTGCCTTATTTGGATATGCCTTTTCATACACGCCTGAAACCTTGTCGACATATACATTTATAGTATTAGATACTGCGTTGTAATAAACCACGTCAAAACGCTTTATATCAGAAATTTTAGCTTGATAACCATCACGAATTACGTTTATTCCACTTTTGTTTAACGATATTTCACCAATCCTTGTATCGCCATCTTTTACATCTGCAACTGCCACTACTGGGCCTATCATATCAAAATCTTTTATTACAGAATAATCATACTGCCCACCCTCTGAAAAGTATATAACCATAGTCATTCCAGCTTCAATTTTCGCCTTTACATTCTCGATATTTGTCTTATTACCTTGGTAATAAACAACAGATGAATTTTCCAATGTAATTGAATTTTTATTACCATTTTCAGTATACGCTAATTCTGTTCCTGCAATGCTATCTATCACAATATCCTTTCCTGTTTGTGTTAAACCTATTGCATTAACAACCTTTTTATCTTCATTTAGTACAAGCTTAACCTTTTTAGTAACATAATTACTCGCCGAATTATTAATTGACTGGTATGTTCCAATAGTTGTTTTAACTTCATTAGATAAAAGAGTTTTATCCTGCTGATTTGTTGCAAGAACTATACATTCATCTGTGATTGTATAATTCATTAGTGCAAACAGTTTTTTTGAAGCGGCTGTATCGCTCACTTTTTTCATATCTGTAACTAATGCACGGTCAATAATTAGTGCAATGTTCGCCCTGTTTATCAAATCATTTGCGTCACCGTTTATTCCAGCTGTAAGGTTAAGCTCTGATGCCTTTTGCATATACGCCATAGGCCAATTGTTGCCAAGCTCGTCTGTGGAATATCCTAATAACCTTAGGACTATTGTAACTGCCTCGGCAAACGAAAGCTCACGCTCTGGCTCAAATGTTCCGTTTGGATAACCAAAAATTAATTTATTTTTCGCCGCAGTATTAACATAGCCACTTGCCCAATAGCTACCGTCCATATCTGAGAATAAGCTTGTTCCACTACTTACAGGTGCAAGGCTATCAAGACCTGCAACAACTGTGGAAATCTTAGACATTTCAGCACGAGTAAGGCTGCCCTGTGGGTCGAAATTCCCATCACCCTTGCCATTTATTATTCCATATTGTGATAATCTTTCAATTGCCTCGGCATAATTCGTTCCAGCTTCTACATCATTAAATTTTGCACTAACAGACAATGAAAACATCATTACGAATGCTACTAAGCTTGCAGTTATTTTTGTCATTGTTTTCTCTCCTATTCAAATCGAAGTGCTTCAATTGGGTTAAGCTTTGATGCTTTATTTGCAGGATACCAGCCAAAAAATATGCCTACTGCTACTGAAAATCCTCCTGCAAGTAACATCGTACCAAACGAAGGTGTTGCACTAATCTTAATCAAGCTTCCTATTCCCCATGTGCCAAGCAATCCAAGAATTATTCCAATGATTCCACCCATACCGCTTACTACTATGGATTCAATTAAGAATTGTATTAGTATGCTTTTTCGCCTTGCGCCAATTGCTTTTCTAATACCTATTTCCCTTGTTCGCTCTGTTACAGAAACAAGCATTATATTCATAATTCCTATACCACCAACAAGCAGAGATATACCTGCTATACCGCCAAGCATTGCCGTCATAGTGCCTGTCATTTGATTTACATTTTCAAGCATATCTGCTTGGTTAAACACTCTAAAAGCATCATCATTTTTAAGTTCTTTTTTAAAATATGTGTTTAGTGTACTAAGTGCCTCGGCAGAAACGTCTGAGCTTTTCGCTTGAAAAGAAAAGCTACGCACACTTGCATTTTTAAGAAGCCTTGTCGCTGTAGTGTAGGGTATCATTACCCTATCATCTGTTGAGCCAGCTGTTGAGGTTGATTTTACTTCAAGCACGCCAATTATCGTAAAAATTTGACCGTTAATTTTAATTTCTTTGCCAATTGGGCTGGAATCTGGATATGTTAATTTTGAAATATAGCTTCCAATCATTGCTACGTTTCTGCGCTCCTGCACATCCATTGCAGACATAAACCTACCGCCAGCTTGCACCTTTGTATTTTGTATGGTTGAGTATGCATCATTTGTTCCAATTAAAGATGTTTTTGCGTTTTCGGTTCCCACTTTTATTGTAACCGTACTATTGATTGTAGGAGCTACCGCAGATAGCGAATTAGGGTTTTTATCAACTAATGCTTGCATTTCAGTCATAGTAAGCACCTTGCTTGATTTTTGCCCTGTTAGTGACACCGAAATCATATTTGTGCCCATACTTTCTAACCTATCAAGTATGCTTTTTGTTGAGCCTTGAACAAGGCTAATCATTATTATTACTGCACATACACCGATTATTATGCCAAGCATAGTTAAGAGTGAACGCATTTTGTTGCCCATTATACTTTTTATGGACATTTTAATAGCTTGCGTGTAGTTCATTCACTATCCACCTCGCTATCAAAAATTATTTCACCATCATGCATTCTAACAATTCTATCTGCTTGACTTGCAATGTCGTTATCGTGTGTTATTAACACTATTGTGTTGCCTGCCTCGTGTATTTCGTGTAGCATTTTCATTATCTCTATGCCAGATTTTGAATCCAAAGCTCCTGTTGGTTCGTCGGCAAGAATTATAGGGGGACTTGTGGATAACGCCCTTGCAATTGCAACCCTTTGCTGTTGCCCACCGGATAATTCACTTGGTCTATGGTGCGTTCGGTCACCAAGACCTACACGGTCAAGGGCAATTTGCGACAGACGTTGCCTCTCGCTCTTAGATATTCCCCTATAAATTAGTGGGAGCTCTACATTTTCCATTGCAGTTAATTTGCTTAGCAAATTAAACCCTTGAAATATAAAACCAATTTTTTTATTACGAATATCAGCAAGGTCATCATCTTTTAAGGTGCTTACCTCGTGATTATCTATGTAATACTTACCACTTGTAGGTGCATCAAGGCAACCTATCATATTCATTAGTGTTGATTTACCACTACCAGACGGTCCAACTATTGCAATAAACTCCTTGGGTTTAATATGAAGTGAAACATTATTTAATGCTCGCACCTCGTTATCGCCCATAGAATAAATTTTATACATATTTTCTAATTTTATCATTATCTTCCACCAGTAGGTCTATTACCACCAGAGAAACCTCCACCTCCGCCTGGCATTCCTCCTGCGCCGAACGCCGGAGTAGCTGTTGTAGATGTTTTAGTTGTAGCTGTTGCAGGGACTAATACCTCATCACCCTCATTAAGCCCACTAATAATTTCAATGCTATCACTATTTGATATTCCTGTTTCTACACGCTGTAGTCTGAAACCTTCTGGTATTTTTGATGAAGTAGATGGTTTTCTATTGCTACTTTGTGTCCTATTAGCTTGTGGAGAAGCAGTTGTTGTTTGGTCCTGCGAATTACCTGCTCTGGTTGGTTTATCACCACTTGGCGCACTCGTTCTATCACCTTTAACAAATACCATACCTGCATTATTTTTTAGCGCATTTACAACGCTTATAGGCACAACTATTACATCATCTTTTTTATTAACCACAATATTTGCGTTTACATTCATTGCAGGGCGCAAATTCTTAGGCTCGTTAATGGTTATCTCTACTTTATATGTAGTAACACCATTTGCTGAAACACCCTCACTTGCTATTTTTGTTACCTCGCCTACATATTTTTCGTTCGGAAGTGCATCAGCAGTTATATCTGCTTTAAGCCCTAACTGAACCTTTGCTATATCAAGCTCGTCTATATCCATATTAAATATCATTTTTGATAAATCGGCAACAACCATTAAAACAGTGCTTGAGCTTGTGCCAGAGTTAATTGTGTCCCCTGCTTTGCTATTTTTTGTAATAACAACTCCATCAATTGGAGAAGTTATATTATAATCTTCAAGCTGTTTTAGCTGTGATTGTAGTGAAAGGGCTGAATCCTTTATATCAAGGTTCGTTTTATCTCTATTTTGAATTAAAGTATCATTTTCTATTTCAAATAGCAAATCACCCTTGTTTATATGCTGATTATTTTTTGCATAAATTTTGCTTACCTTACCTGTTGATTCTGGTATAACAGGGCTTTGCGATGAATTTTCAGTTTTACCTGATGATGGTGATGTTATACTTCCACTATTAGTGTGCACAGTCGCACCAACACTAAGCCCACTTGCTAATGCACCTGGGTTGTTTAGCTGTATTTCCACATCATAAAGCGCACTGCCATCTCCTGCGGCAGTTGCTGCATTTGTTTTATATGTAACAGTTCCGTCAATTGTTGTCATATATTGTGCGCTTGTTATTGTTGCACTATCTCCAACATTTATTTGCGCAAGCTGTGCACCATTAAACGGAATTCTTGCAATTAAATTATCGCTATTTATAACATCTGCTACCTTGCCATTTGAAACCTGTTCGCCTTGTTTTAGGTTGAAATTGGTAAGCGTTCCATTGGACGGTGCAGTTACACGAAGATTTCTTATTGATTCACTATTAGTTTGAGCAGTTATTTCTGTGCGTGATAATCCATTTCGAGTTTTTTGTATATTACTTTGTATATCAGTTGAATCAAACCTATAAAGCACGTCACCTTTTTTTACTGTGCTACCAACTTCAAATTTACTTTCAAGAATACTGCCCTTTACAAGAGGGATAATGTCATACCTTGAAATTGGCTGTATTGTGCCTGAGCCACTAATTTTAACCTCGATACTACCTTTTTCTGCCTTTACTGTTGTTGTAGCAGTTGTTTTTTTAGCACCAAATGTTGCAATAGCCTTTGGTATTCCAAAAGCAAGCCCAGCTACCACTACAACAGACAATACGGATATAGTAATTACCTTCGTTTTCTTGCTTAGTTCTTTAAATTTCTTCATATTAAGCTCCATTCTAATAGTCTTTTTATAATTATACAAAACTTTTTATATAAAAGTATGAACAAAGTATTAATAAATATTGTAAATTTATTTATATTTGATATAATAAGAGTATCAAATATGAGGGGTTTTGTCTATGAAAAAATATCTACTATTTTTAATAATTATATTTTCAATTAGTTCTGCCCACGTTTTTGCTGCTCCGCCAGAAATTAAGGCGAAATCTGCAATACTTGCAGCTGTAAATAGCGAGCAAATCCTCTTTGACAAAAACTCTTCCGAAAGGGTGTATCCAGCAGGGCTTACAAAGCTTATTACTGCACTTGTTGCTTATGAAAAAAGTGGAATGGACGAAATTGTTACAGTGCCAAATAATATAAAAGAATCCCTAACCTTCCTTGAACCATCGATGAACCTAAAACCCGGTGAGCAAATAACCACTGGTTCGTTAATTAGCGCTATGACTGTTGGCTCGGCAAATGATGCCGCAATTGCTCTTGCAATTCATTGTGGTGGCTCTGTTGAAAATTTTGTAGCTATGATGAACGAACGGGCAAAGTCGCTTAACTGCACGGGCACTAATTTTGTTAATGTAACAGGTAACCATAACGAAAATCAATATACAAATGCTATTGATATGTTGAGATTTTATAGGCAAATGTGCAACACCCCTAAGCTGAAAGAAATATTAAACACTCAAAATGCTACAATTCCACCAACTAATATGCAACCAAAAAGAACTTTTTGGACAAGCAACCACTTAATTAGCAGATACATAGAAACAAAATATGTTTATGAAAATGCCAGAGGTGGTAAAACTGCATCATCAAGTGCAGGTGGCTATTCTATTGCTACTAATGGTAAGCGCTACGAAACAGAGCTAATTTGCATAGTTTTTGGCTCAATCCTTGACGAGGGTGTTAATTACTCGCTTGTTGAAGCTAAAAACCTATTTGAATATGGCTTTAATGATTTTGTTCAAAAAACTATTGTATCGCAAAAAGAAATAATCAGTGAAATAAAAGTCAAAAATTCTATGACGAGTGACCACCTATTACTATATACATATAATAGTCTTAAATGTTTTATACTGCGTGATGATAAAATCGAAAGCATACAAAAGGAAACGAAAATACCAAGATATATTAGTGCGCCTGTTGAAAAGGACAAAATAATTGGTGGTATTGAATATTCATATTTAGGAAAATACGTTGGCAGGGTTGATGTTGCCGCCTCTAATAGCTTATCAGTAAACCCAGTTAAATACATTGGAAATAGCATATTATGGTTTTTTAACCTAAAATATATTAAATTAGTCTTTGTAGTAATTATATTTTTAATTTTAATTTACTTTGGAATAGTTTTTTACATAATTAAAAAATCAATTAAACATAAGAAAAGGTAGCCATCACTCGGCTACCTCTTCTTTTTAAGCTTTTTTACTTATTAAATTTTTAATTTCTGAAACAATAAGAACGATAATTGGAAATATGAATTGAAATGGGAAAGCATAGTAATTATAATATTTAATCCACGCAAACTCTTCCATTGAGCTACTATACAAAATTAAAGAAAGTGGCAAAACAATAAATCCAATTGGTACAACTACTTTTTTATATTCCCTAATATTAAATAGCTTTGCGAGGCCCTTGCTTGCAAATATAATGCAAAAGGTAATTTCAATAAAATCATTAAAAAAAACAATTAAAGGGTTGATTATATCGAGCCTTTGAACAAATTCCCCTATATTTATAACACTAACTGATGGTTGAGTAGCATAATAATACATTTTTGCTACTGGCTCCCCTAAAACAAGAATAACCCTTGCAAATACTAATGTTAACATCAATGCAGAAACTGCTAACCCTGAATATACTACCTTGTACATACTTTCACCAGATTTTAATGTATTTAACATAAAAATAACAATGAAAAGTTCTGCAAACTGAAACCCTACAAGTGAAAATGAAGCACCAAGCACAGGCTTTAAGCCGTTATATAAAATTGGCTTTATATTTGAAAAATCAAGGTAAGGCATAGAAAGTATTGTAAGCATAATAATGCCGAAAAGTATAAAGAAAACCGCTATTTCTGACCATCTGCCAATTACCTCTATGCCTTTTCTCGCCGCATACATACATATAACTACTAATAAAGTTGCAATAATATATTTCGGTGTTTCTGGCAACGAGCTTTTAGTTATAAACCCAGAATAATTATTTACTACTAATGCAGGCACATGAATGGCAAACTCGATATAAAAAAGAATTAAAATTTTCCCACCAATTTTCCCGAATAGCTCTATGGATATATCAAAAAAATCTTTTCCGGGGTGCAATTTCATTAGCCTAATATACATAAACAAAACAGGCACAACCATAATTGCAGCTATAATTACAGCAAGCCATGAATCCTTCCCCGCTTCGGTTGTACCAAATATTAAAACTGAGCTTAAAAAGTACATAATTATTATGCTTATCCCTTGCTTACGAGAAATTATTTCTTTATTCATTCCTATCTCCTGCCTTGTTAAATTATTCTTTTTCTGATGAGCCAGTAATAGAGATTATTGCATTTTTAATTAAAGGTTGTGGGCTTGGTATTTTAACGTCTAATGAAATTAGAAAGGTAAGTGTATATGCAATGATTAGAATACTTAAATATAACGACATTACCCCATATTCTTTTTCTTTAAGCATAGGGATAATATCAGGTATAATAAAAATCACATACACTATCGTTACAATTAGTATCATCATTTTAATCACCTA
>CAYVWT010000031.1:0-14243 GCA_964455565.1 uncultured Clostridiaceae bacterium
CAGTTGCTCTACCAACTGAGCTAATAGCGCATAATATGACCAACGGAGTAAATTATAATTCATAATAATGTATTTGTCAATACCTTTTTAAGAATTAGAGTTAGTCATAAATAAATAAAATTTTATTTCTCTAAAATTTTACAGTTGCCTGTAAGTACCGAGCCTTCATCAACAATTAAGCTATAAGATTGATGCTCTCCATTTACCTTTGCAGTATGTTTAATTGAAAGTTGACCTTTAACAGTTATGTTTCCATTAAGCGTTCCAGCGACAATAGCATTTGTGGCATTAACATTTCCACGAATTTGAGCATTTTCGCCAATAATTAAATCACCAGAAATATTAATATTTCCAACAATGTTGCCATCAACTTTGATATTGCCATTAGCTGACATATCGCCGTTTATTTCAGTTCCACTGCCTATTAAAGTATCAATTTTAACCACATCTGAATTGATTTTTAGCTTGCTTGTAAGAATATCTTTTAATTTAGAAAAATCGTACATAATTTATCATCTCCTTAATTGCATATAATTAATAATTCTACAAAAATTTAAAAACTCCTGCAAAAAATATAAATTAATAAAAAAATGCTTGCAATTATAGGATTTATAAGGTATAATATTAAAAGATAAAAAATACAGAATATATTATTGACAAAGAGTGGGTTGCTTCCCACTCTTTCGTTGTTATTTGTAACTTTTTTTATTGTATAGGTGGTGATTAGGTTGGCTTATTCAAAAATTGAGAAAAGCACATTAGAAATAGTAGAACCAATTGCAAGTAATATTGGCTATTTTGTTTATGATGTTGAATATATACGGGAAGGGCCGCATTGGTTTTTGAGAATATATATAGACCACAATGAAGGTGTTTCGCTTGATGATTGCGAAAAAATTAGTAGAATTGTTAGTGAAAAGTTTGATAGCGCAAATATAATTCCAAATAATTATTTTCTTGAGGTTTCGTCGCCTGGCATTGAGCGTGTTTTAAGGCAGGGCTGGCATTATGACAAGGCAATCGGACGGAGCATACACGCAAAGCTGTTTAAAGCGGTTGAAGGAGCAAAAAAAATAGAGGGTGAGCTTGTTTCCCATAAAGATGAAGAAATAATTATTAGGACACCCCAAAATGATATAACAATTTTAATTTCGAATATATCCAAGGCAAATGTTGTATATGATTTTTAGAATAACTAGTATAATAAGTTGTGAGGAGAGATTATAAGAAAATGAGCGAAGATTTTATAGCATTACTTGAACAGTTTGAAAAGGAAAAGGGAATAAGCAGAGATGTCCTAATTGAGGCACTCGAAGTGGCGCTTGTTTCTGCATACAAACGCAATTATGGTGCAAACCAAAATGTTAAGGTTTTAATAAATAGGCAAAATGGCTCTATGAATGTGTTTTTGCAAAAAGAGGTTGTAGAGGAAGTATCTGATGATGAAACAGAAATCTCTCTTGAAGATGCAAAAAAAGTAAATCCAATCTACGAAATTGGTGATGTTTTAGAGTGGGAAACACTTCCACAAACCTTTGGTAGAATTGCTGCACAAACAGCACGACAGGTAGTAACCCAGCGTATTCGTGAGGCAGAGCGTGGAATGATTTATAACGAATTCGTGAAAAAGGAAAACGATATTATTCCAGGTATTGTTCAAAGAGTTGAAAAGAAAAAGATTATGGTTGATATAGGAAAAACAGAGGCAATGCTCCTTCCACAAGAACAGGTTGCCATTGATAAATATAAATATGGGCAACGCATAAAGGTTTATGTAGTTGAGGTTCAAAAAACTACAAAAGGTCCACAAATTGTTATTTCTCGCACACATCCTGGGCTTGTACGTCGCCTTTTTGAGCTTGAAGTTCCTGAAATTCAAGGTGGAGTTGTAGAAATTAAAAGCATTTCTCGTGAGGCAGGTTCAAGAACGAAGCTTGCAGTTGTTTCAAATGACCCTAATGTTGACCCGATAGGTGCTTGCGTAGGACCAAGAGGCACAAGGGTTCAAAAGATTGTTGATGAACTAAAAGGCGAAAAAATTGATATAATAAAATATAGCGATAATATTGAAGAATATGTTTCGGCAGCACTTGCACCTGCAAAGGTAATTAGCGCAGCTGTTGATGTAGAAAAAAGAATATGCACAGTTATAGTAGCCGGTAATCAGCTTTCACTTGCTATTGGAAAAGAGGGGCAAAATGCTCGTCTTGCTGCTAAACTAACTGGCTGGAAAATAGATATCATAAAGAGCGAGGGCGATGATTTAGAAAGCAATGAAGCATAAAAAAATTATTGAAAATGGCAAATATATGCCAGTAAGAATGTGTGTTGCCTGCCGAGGCATTGCACCACAAACGGATTTAATAAGGGTTGTAAAATCGGCAGACGGAGAAATAGTAATAGATTTGAGCCACAAGGCGCAGGGCAGAGGGGCATATATATGCAGAAATGAAATTTGTATAGAGAAAGCTCAGAAAATAAGAGGGTTAGAACGAGGGCTTAAATCTGCTGTGGCAAAGGAAGTATATGAGGAGTGCTGTACATTTGAAAAATGATAAACTGCACAGTTTAATAGGGCTTGCACGCAGGGCTCGGAAATTGGTGTTAGGTTCAGGTGGAGTTGAAAATTCAGTTCGCCAAGGCAATAGCAAGCTTGTAATATTGCCAAGTGATGTTGCGCCAAACACACGCAAACGGCTGTGTGATAAATGTAGCTTCTATAATGTGAAAGTAATAACATTAGGGACGAAAGACTCACTTGGAAAAATAACAGGCGGAGATGAGGTTGCTGCAATATCAGTGACCGACGATAATTTTGCAAAAGCGTTAAAAAGTTTACACAAGGAAATTAATGGGGGTGGAAGTAATGGTGAAACCTAGAATACACGGAATCGCAAAGGAAATGAATGTTAGTAAAACAGAAGTGCTTGAGCTTCTTATAAGGTTTGGGCTTAAGTCTAAAAATCATATGAGCACACTTGAAGAAAATGAGCTTAACATTATTTTAGAATATTTTACACAAAAAAATCAAGTAGAGGAATTTACATTTATACTTGAAAAGCTTCAAAAATTTGCTGAAAAAGCAGCAGAGCCAGAGGTTTTTTCAGATGATTCTCTTGACGAATTGAACAAGCCAATCGAGAAAAAAGCTCGCTATGTTGACACACGCACATCAAATGTTGACCTTGAAAAATTTGATACAGAAAAAATTGACGAATTATTACCTGATAACATAAAAGAAGATGCTACCACCCAAAAGCAAAAGATTAAAAAAGGACAAACAAGGGTAAAATACGATAAGGTTGCAGAAGAAGAGGCACGGCATCAAAAAGAGAAAAAGATTAAAAAAGAAAAAATAACGATACAAATCCCAGATGAAATTTCTGTTGGCGATTTTGCTGAACGTTTAGGGCAACCTGCTGCTGAGGTAGTAAAACGTCTTATGTTGCTTGGTGTTATGGCATCTATAAGCCAAACAATTGATTTTGATACAGCCTCGCTAATTGCGCAGGATTTTGAAGCAACTGTTGAAAAAGAAATAATTGTAACCGAGGAAGATATACTGTTTAACGATGTAGACGACGCAGATGAAGATTTAATAACTCGTGCGCCTGTTGTTGTTGTAATGGGACACGTTGACCACGGTAAGACAAAGCTTTTAGACTCAATTCGTAACACTAATATAATAGATACCGAGGCTGGTGGTATTACTCAGCATATAGGTGCTTGCAGGGTTACAATAAATGGCAGAAAAATAACATTTTTAGATACACCAGGACACGAAGCGTTCACTTCAATGCGTGCTCGTGGTGCTCAGGTTACTGATATAGCAATACTTGTTGTTGCAGCAGATGATGGAATAATGCCACAAACAATTGAGGCAATTAACCATGCAAAAGCAGCAAACATAAGCATAATTGTTGCAATAAATAAGGTAGATAAAGAAGCGGCAAATGTAGAACAAGTAAAGCAACAGCTTACAGAATATGGCTTGGTTGCAGAGGAATGGGGCGGCGATACAATTTGTGTTCCAGTATCTGCATTAAAGGGCGAAAATATAGACACACTATTGGAAATGGTGCTTTTAGTTGCCGATTTAAAAGAGTTAAAGGCTAACCCAAACCGTCTTTCAAAGGGAACAGTAATTGAATCGCAGCTTGACAAGGGCAGAGGCCCTGTTGCAACCGTTCTTGTGCAAAATGGAACATTAAAAATTGGGGATGTAATCGTTGCAGGAACAGCTGTTGGTAAGGTTCGTGCTATGATGGATGACAAAGGTAAACGTGTTAAAAAAGCAGGTCCAAGCGTTCCTGTTGAAATATTAGGGCTAAGCGAGGTTCCAGACGGTGGAGATGTGTTCTATGCTGTTGAAAACGAAAGAAAAGCCCGTGAGGTTGTTGAAAAACGCAAACAAAAAATTAAAGATGAGTATCATAAATCTACGCAACAGGTAATTACTCTTGACTCATTATTTGACCAAATTCAGCAAGGACAAATGAAAGAACTTAATATTATAATCAAAGCAGACGTTCAAGGCTCGGTAGAGGCTGTAAGACAATCACTTGAAAAGCTAACTAACGATGAAGTTCGTGTTCGCATAATTCACGGTGGAGTTGGCGCAATAACAGCATCAGATATAATGCTTGCATCTGCATCAAAAGCAATTATAATTGGTTTTAATGTGCGTCCAGACCCTGTAACTGCGCAATCTGCTGTTCTTCAAAATGTTGAAATTCGATTATACAGAGTAATTTATCAAGCGATAGAGGAAATTGAAGCGGCAATGCGTGGTATGTTAGAACCAACCTTCCGTGAAAATGTACTAGGTCATGCAGAGGTTAGACAGGTATTTAAGGTAACGAATGTTGGAACAATTGCAGGTTGTTATGTGCTTGATGGAAAGATTACTCGTAATAGCGAGGTTCGTGTATTGCGTGATAGCGTTGTAATTCACGAGGGCAAGCTTGATTCGTTAAAGCGTTTCAAGGATGATGCAAAAGAAGTTGCAAGTAGCTATGAATGTGGTATCGGCATTGACCGTTTCAATGATTTAAAAGTTAGCGATATTATTGAAAGCTTTGTAATGGAAGAAATTCCACGATAAATTATATCAGGCTCACGATATGTGTATTATGAAATTTGTGAGTCGGAAAGAATGGTTATATCTATGTCAGTTAATAGAATTAACAGAATAAATGAAGAAGCAAGAAAAGAATTAAGCTCTATAATTAGAGAGCTTAAAGACCCACGTGTTAACACCCTATGTAGTGTTGTAGCAGTTGACATAACCAAAGACTTGCGTTGGTGCAAGGTTTTTATTAGTGTGTTAGGTAGCGAAAAACAACAAAATGATACAATAGATGGCTTGAAAAGTGCGGCTGGCTTTGTTAGAAGAGAACTAAGCCACCGCTTAGCACTTCGCTACACACCCGAGATGGTGTTTGAGCTTGACCATTCAATAGAACACGGTGCGCATATTAATCAGATTCTACATGACATAATAAGCGAGGATTAAAAATGTTTGATAAAATAATATCAGCAATAAATAACAGTAAAAAAATTATAATACTGCCACATAAAAGTGCGGATGGGGACTGTTTAGGTTCTGCGTTCGCACTTAAACTAATGCTACAAAATATTGGCAAAGAGGTAGTAGTTTTGCTTGAAGAAAAACTTTTCCCAAGAATTTGTAACATTTTGTTTGGCGTAGAGAATGAATATGAACTCGATAATGACTTAGTTATTTGTGTGGATTGTGGTGATAAAGCAAGACTAGGCGAGAGAATTAGCTTTTTTGAAAAGTGTTGTAATACCATAAATATTGACCATCACCCAACTAATACAAATTTTGCAACGCATAATTATGTTAATCCTACTGCTGCTGCAACAGGAGAAATAATATTTGAACTGGCACAGTATATGAATATAGAATTAAACCAGGAAATTGCTACGAACCTATACATAGCAATAGCGAGTGACACAGGTGGATTTAGCTATTCTAACACAAAGCCACAAACACACAGAATTGCAGCAGAGCTTCTTGAAACTGGGTTTGATAACGCATCTATTAACCAATTTTTGTTTGATAGCAATTCAATGACAAGGTTAATGTTAATGAAAGAAGCGCTAAATTCCCTTGAAGTATATGCAAATGGTAAAATATCAATTATTTCAATAACAGATGAGCAAATGAAAAATGTTGGCGCAGAGGAAGATGATGCAGGTGGGTTAATTTCATTGGCTCGTAGCCTTGATACTGCAAAGGTTTCCTTATACATTAAAGAACAAAATGGTGGCAATGAAGTAAAGGTTAGTATGCGTTCAAATATTATTGATGTTTCAGAGATTTCAAAGAAATTTGGTGGCGGTGGGCATATCCGTGCAAGTGGCTGTACAATAAATGCAAACATCAAAACTGCAAAAGCAATGCTCCTTAGTGAAATAGAAAAGCAAATATAGGTGGTTTTTTTATGAGCGAAATAAATGGTATTTTAAATGTGTATAAACCACTTGGAATAACGTCGCACGATGTTGTTTACAAAATTCGCAGATTAACAGGAATAAAAAAAGTTGGGCATACAGGAACATTAGACCCAGATGCAGAGGGCGTTCTACCAATTTGCATTGGCAAGGCAACAAAAGTTGCTGATATGTTAACTTTTTCTAATAAGCGTTATACAGCAAAAATGAAATTAGGGGTAACAACCGATACACAAGATGCAAGTGGCAAGGTTATAAGTGTAAAGGTGGTTAGCTTAACAGACGAGCAAATTAGAACTGCAATCCAAAGATTCATTGGTGAAATTGAACAGGTTCCACCTATGTATTCTGCTATTAAAATTGGTGGTAAAAAGCTATATGAATTAGCACGAAAAGGCATTGAGGTTGAACGCACACCAAGAAAAATTACTATATTTGAAGCTAATGTGCTTAGCATTAATAAAGATATTGTAGAAATTGATGTACTGTGTTCCAAAGGCACATATATTCGCACACTATGCCAAGATATTGGTGAGGAATTAGGCTGTGGGGCGCATATGGCAGGGCTAATACGAACGCAGTCATCAATCTTTACTGCTGACAAGTCATACACCTTTACACAGCTTGAAAACGGCAATATTGAAGAATTTGTACTTCCTGTTGACGAAATGTTTGGTTATCCCAAATTTATTGTTGAAGGCGAGAATGAACGGAAAATATTAAATGGTAATTCTGTTATAATTCCTAATTTAATTACAGAACAAAAATATCGGGTTTACGATAGTAAAAATAAATTTATATGCATTTCAAAAGAATGTGAGGGCAGATTGTCCCTTATAAAAAGTTTTTATTGATGGAGTTTATATAATGAAGGTATTAAATTGCACGTCAAATAAAAATAGTCCGTGCGCTGTTGCTCTTGGCACATTCGATGGGCTACATATAGGTCATATAGAGCTTGTTACGCAGGCTGTGGATTATGCAAAAGAACATAAAATAGATACCTGCGTATTCACTTTTTCTGCTAATCCATCAAATTCTAAATACATAACTTCTAATGAGCAAAGACAAAAAATTCTTTCAAGCTATGGTGTTGATGTTGTTGTTATGCAGGAATTTTCAAAGGATTTTAAAAATTTATCTCCACAGGAATTTTTTAATGACTATATTGTAAGCAGGCTTAATGCTAAAATGATAACAGTTGGGTTTAATTATCGTTTTGGGCATAAGGGTTCAGGAAATATTGTTTTACTTTCGCAGTTTTGTGTAAATAATAATATTGAACTAATAGTTGTTCCGCCAGTTTCATTTCAAAATGATATTGTTAGCAGCACCAGAATTCGTGAATGTGTTGAAAATGGTGATTTGCAAGGCGCAAACGCAATGCTTGGCAGAGATTTTTCTATAATGGGAATTGTGCAAAGTGGCGACAGACTTGGTAGAGAATTCGGGTTCCCAACTGCTAACGTTGCTGTGGATACAAACCATGTTATGCCCCCGCAAGGTGTATATGCAACCATAACAGAATGTGATGGTAAACTATATCACTCAATCACAAATTACGGAGGCAAGCCAACAATAAGGCAAGGCGTGAATGTTATTGAAACATATATTTTGGACTTTGATAAAGATATATACGGAAAAACAATAGAGGTTAGCTTTGTTAAAAAGCTTAGAGATATTACAGCCTTTACATCAACTAATGAGTTGATAAATCAGCTAAATAATGATAAAATAACTGCAAGGCAAATTTTTAACTGCTAGGAAATTGCTATAAAAATTGATTTGTACTGTAAAAAACTAGGTAATTTCCTCACGCAAGCAATCATCGCCCCATTTAAGGGCTTGCTTGCAAGCAAGTTGCTTCACAACTTTTTCAATATAATTGTTTACAAATGCTCACAATTGTGTTAAAATATATATTAGCCATTTCTGGGTTATAGGACAACGTACCACTCGCCTATTGCTCGGGGTGTGCAAACAAATTTAGTGGAGGTGAAAACAATGTTCAAAGAGTTAAAACAAGAAATAATTGATACACATAAGCTGCACGAGGGCGATACTGGTTCACCAGAGGTTCAAATTGCTATCTTAACAGAACGTATCAACCATCTTAATGAGCATCTTAAAATCAACAAGAAGGATCATCACTCACGTCGTGGTCTTTTAAAAATGGTTGGTCAAAGAAGAGGCTTGCTTAACTATCTTACAAAGAAAGATATTGAAAGATACAGAGCGATTATCGCAAAACTTAATCTTAGAAAGTAACTTATTTAGCGAGTGGTATAACACATACCACTCGTTGGATTGTTTTAGCTTTCGATAAAATTTCCGCCATACTGCGTTGTAGAACCATTTTGAATACAAAAGTATTCAAAAGAACCTACGCCTTATCTGGCGAAAATTTTTCTCGAAACCTATTCATATAGTATAAAGGGTTGAGTTAGCAGTTAGTATTTAGTTTTGTTTTTTAGAAAGAGGACAAACCTAAGTGCTAATGCTGATAACCCCTAAAATTTAAAGGAGGTTTTTAACAATGGCATTAAAAGTATTTGAAACAACAGTAGCAGGTAGAAAGCTTGTTATTGAAACAGGTAAAATGGCACAGCTTGCAAATGGCTCGTGCTTAGTTAGATATGGTGATACAACAGTTCACGTTGCTGCAACAGCATCTGAAAAACCAAGAGAAGGAATAGACTTTTTCCCTCTTAATGTTGATTACGAAGAGCGTATGTATTCGGTAGGTAAAATTCCTGGAAGCTTTATGAAGCGTGAAGGAAAGCTATCTGATAAGGCTGTTTTAACAAGCCGTGCAATTGATAGACCAATTCGCCCACTTTTCCCACACGATTTGCGCAATGACGTTTCGGTTGTTGCAACAGTATTTTGTGTAGAGCAAGATAACTCACCGGAATTTGCTGCAATGGTAGGCACTGGTATTGCACTTGCAATTTCTGATATTCCTTTTAATGGTCCAATTGCAAGCGTATTTGTAGGTCTTGTCGATGGAAAATTTATAATAAACCCAACAGTAGAAGAACGTGAGGTTAGCACACTTAACCTTACAGTTTCAGGCACAAAAGAATTAGTTGCTATGATAGAAGCAGGCGCAAACGAAGTTGAAGAAGATGTTATGTTTGATGCAATAATGTTTGCACACGAGGAAGTTAAAAAGATTTGTGCGTTCATTGATGTGATAGCAAATGACATTGGCAAAAAAGAGAAGTTCAAATATGAAGCTCGTGGCGTTAATGTTGAGCTTTATGATGCGGTAAAAGCTTTTGCATTAGATATGATAAAAGTTGCAATCGATACAGACGATAAAAACGTTCGTGATGCAAATATGACTATTGTTAAAGAAAAAATCGATGCAGAATTTGCTGAAAAGTATGAAGATTATTCATCACAAATTGGCGAAGTTCTTTATAAATTGCAAAAATATGTTGTTCGTCGTTGGCTTATAGACGAGGGCAAGCGTGTTGACGGCAGAGGTATTGACGAAATACGTCCACTTTCTGCTGAGGTTGGATTGCTTCCAAGAACTCACGGTACAGGACTTTTCGCTCGTGGGCAAACACAGGTTCTAACTGTTGCAACCCTTGGTGCATTAGGTGATACTCAAAAATTAGATGGTCTTGATGAAGTTGTTGGCAAAAGATATATGCACCATTATAATTTCCCATCATACAGCGTTGGTGAAACTCGTCCATCTCGTGGCCCTGGCAGACGTGAAATTGGTCATGGTATGCTTGCAGAAAAGGCTTTAGAGCCAGTTATCCCATCAGAGGCAGAATTCCCATACGCAATACGTTTGGTTTCAGAGATATTATCATCAAATGGTTCAACCTCACAGGGTAGTATTTGTGGTAGCACACTTGCACTTATGGATGCAGGCGTTCCTATTAAAGCCCCTGTTGCTGGTATTTCTGTTGGTCTTATCACAGAGGGTGACAGCTTTATGACAATGCTTGACATTCAAGGCCTTGAAGATTTCCACGGAGATATGGATTTTAAGGTTGCAGGTACTAAAAAAGGTATTACTGCAATTCAAATGGATTTAAAAATAGATGGTCTAACACCAGAAATTATAAGAGAAGCATTAACAAAAACTCGTGATGCTCGTTATATGATTTTAGATGGTGTTATGAAAGATGCAATTTCAAGCCCTCGTGAAAATTTATCAAAATATGCTCCACGAGTAATTACAATGCAAATAGATCCAGATAAAATTCGTGATGTAATTGGCCCTGGTGGTAAGGTAATTCAAAAAATTATCGCAGAAACTGGCGTTAAAATTGATATTGACGACACAGGCAGAGTTCTTATTATGTCATATAATGAGGAAGCAGGAGCAGCGGCGATTAAAACAATTACAGGTATAGTTAAAGAGCCAGAGATTGGCGAAATATATACAGGTAAAGTAATGCGTTTAATGGCATTTGGTGCTTTTGTTGAAATTCTTCCTGGCAAAGAAGGTCTTGTTCATATTTCAAAGCTTGATACCAAGCGTGTCGAAAAGGTAGAAGATGTTGTTAACGTTGGCGATGAAATACTTGTTAAGGTTATAGAAATAGACAAACAGGGCAGAATAAACTTGTCAAGAAAAGACGCTATGGCTTAATATATAATAAATTTAGCGCCACATATTTTGTGGCGCTTTTTTTGAAGGAGTATATATGCACGAGATTATAAAGCTAAAAAATGGACTAAGAGTAGTAATCGAAAACATTCCTTATGTTAAGTCTATATCTGTTGGAGTGTGGGTAGGTGCTGGCTCTCACGCAGAAACAAGGGCAAACAACGGTATATCACACTTTATTGAGCATATGATGTTCAAAGGTACTAAAAAAAGGACACCAAAGGAAATTGCAGAAGCAATAGACGATATAGGTGGGCAGTTAAATGCCTTTACAAGCAGAGATTGCACCTGTTATTATGCAAAGGTATTGTCTGACCATTTAGACACAGCAGTTGACGTTATTTCGGATATGCTGTTTAATTCCTTGTTTGATGTAAATGACATATCTCTTGAAAAAGGGGTAGTTTTAGAGGAAATTAATATGTACAACGATTCCCCGGATGAGCTTGTGCATGACCTTTTAATGGAAAAGGTTTGGCAGGGAAATTCTTTAGGCTACTCGATACTTGGCACATCTAAATCGCTTAAAAAAATAACCCGTGATGATATTTTAGGCTATATTGAAAATTACTACACACCACAAAATTCAATTATTTCTGTTGTAGGCAATTTTGACCGTGCTAATTTGCTTTCGTTAATTAATAATGCATTTGGCAAGTGGAAAAATAATGGTGTGGTTAAAAAATCCCCAAATACTCCACGTTTTACAGCTGGTAGGGATGAAATTACTAAGGATATCGAGCAAACACATCTTTGCATTGGTTATGATGCACTATCTCGTGGGCATCAGCTATTATATCCACTAATGGTAGTCAATACAGTACTTGGTAGTGGAATGAGCTCTCGCCTATTTCAAAAAATTCGTGAAGAAAAAGGGCTTGTATATTCAATTTATTCATATCAATCTGTTTTTGCCAAAGCAGGGCTGTTTACGATATATGCAGGAATGAACCCAGCTCGATTAGGCGAAGTAAGTCAGCTAATATTTAAAGAAATAGATGAGCTAAAAAAGAATGGATTATCTGAAAATGAAGTAACAAAAAGCAAGGAACAGTTAAAGGGTAGCTTGATTTTAGGCTTAGAAAGTACATCAAGTAGAATGAATTCGTACGGACAATCCTTGTTACTTATCGATAAAATTAGAACAATCGATGAAATGATCGAAAAAATCGATAGTGTAAGTGTAGATAATGTAAAGCAGGTTATAGATTTAGTTTTCACACAGCCTGCAATAGCAATAGTTCAAAAAGCACCCAACATTTGATGGGTGCTTTTTGCACAAAAAACCTCAACCTTTAATATAATATAATAGATTTCAAACGGGAGGTTGAGGGCAAACTTATGGAATTGCAGAAAAGTTTTCTAATATGTGGAGGAGATTTAAGACAGATAAAGCTTGCAGATAATCTTGCGGCTTATGGATATACTGTAATAGTTTATGGGTTTAATGAAGAAGTGAAGTTTGGTGAAAAAGTGCAACGAATAAACAATATCTGTGAAGCACTAAAAAATATTGATATAGTTGTGCTACCATTACCATGCTCGGTTGATGATGAAACAGTTAATATGCCTATGTATCGTGAAAAGCTTGCAATTACAGAGCTATTTAAAGAAATAAATAAAAATCAAATAGTCTTAGCAGGCAAGGTGAGCAGTAAAATCAAAAAGCTTGCAGGAATGTATAATATATACATAGTAGATTATTTTGAACGTGAGGAATTGACTGTGCTAAACGCCATACCAACTTCTGAGGGGGCAATTCAAATAGCAATGGAGGAACTACCTATAACGCTTCATGGTAGTAATTGCTTAGTGCTTGGTTTTGGAAGAATAGGCAAATTGCTATCAAAAGCGCTAAATGGAATTGGGGCGATAACGTCAGTTGGCGCAAGAAAATTTTCCGACCATGCATGGATAAAAGGATATGGCTATAACTGCATTCCGATTTGTGAGTTAGGTAAAAAGCTTTCAAGCTTTGACGTAATTTTCAACACAATTCCAGAAATTATATTAGATAAAGAAAAATTGTTAAAAGTACGTGCAGACGCACTAATAATCGACCTTGCAAGCAAGCCTGGTGGTGTGGATTTTGAAACAGCCACCCAGCTTGGACTAAAGGTAATTTGGGCATTATCGTTGCCAAGTGAGGTAACAAGATGGCAGTAGGCGAAAGCCTTGTTATTACTGTGTTTTAAGACAATATAAATATTAAAATTCGAGTGTTATCTGTATAAAACAGATAGCTGTCGACTTCAAAAATACAATCTGGTGATAAAAAATAGTAAAAGCTCGTAAAAATGACATAATGCTACATTTGAAAAGGTTAAAATTTTACAAAAACAAAAATGCAATAAAATCAAATCTCGGGTTTTATGCTTCGAATTTGATTTTATTGCATAAGAAATAAACCTACTAATATTTAAAAAATAGGAAAAAATTTATATGTTATCGTTAAGCTACCTTGCAATAACTATGATACAATCCACCAAGAATTGATTTGGATGTAAGGGCTGTATTTGCGACAGAAGTTTCTTGTGGTGCATCTATTATA
This sequence comes from uncultured Clostridiaceae bacterium, assembly GCA_964455565.1. Classification (GTDB taxonomy): domain Bacteria; phylum Bacillota; class Clostridia; order Monoglobales; family Firm-18; genus CAYVWT01. The sequence continues at coordinate 13,671 of CAYVWT010000031.1, forward strand.
AGGGGTATGCAAAATTTAGCAGAATTCCTAATCCGCTAAATTGTATTAATATTTAGGTTATTAAACACAAGAAAGCCTTTGAAATCAACATTTCAAGGCTTTTTTCTTTTTGCTCAAAAATAGTAATTTTGGTCATTTGGTCATTGTTGTTACTAAAAGTTACTTTAAATTGTATGCGTCAAACCAAGACCACATTGACAAACCCCCATGCATTTAACCGATTTGGTTTATGCATGGGGGTTAATTTATTTATTTCTTTACCTTGCAACTTTCAGGGATTGAGTTTGACCAAGGGAGCAGGATTTTAATATCTTCGTTTTTTTGATACTGTTCAAAAACAAAAGCCAGATATTCCAGTGGCTTCAAGCCATTTTCCTTTGCAGTTTCGATTATGCTATAAATTATTGCTGACGAATTGGCCCCACGAGGCGTATTGCAAAATAGCCAATTTTTGCGACCTATAACAAACGGTTTAAGTGACCTCTCCGCTCTTTATTATGATGTCTTAATAAAGAGCATTATTCTTACAAATATATTATTCTGAGCATTCCAATTGTTATGGCAGGAGCTTAG
>CAYVWT010000032.1:0-14237 GCA_964455565.1 uncultured Clostridiaceae bacterium
TTTGATATGACTGATGTTGCGGTGAGTGGCATTATGCTTAACCCTATTGCAACAGCATTGAATGTTGGGGAAGAAAAGCAATTGCAAGCGACAATTTCCCCTTCAAATGCAAGTAATACAATTGTTTCTTATAATAGCTCTGCTCCGAATATTGCAAGTGTTAATGAAAGCGGAAAAGTTACAGCTATTAGCTTGGGCAGTGCGATTATCACAGTAAGCACACAGGACGGCAACAAGACAGCTACTTGCGAGGTTATTGTTAATCCGAGGGCTGTTGTGTATGATTATAAAATAGATTTCATTGAAATATTAAATTCACAATATATAAATATCGCAATCCCACAAATTGGGGGTTTTTACGCAAATGCCAACATTACCAAAAACACCACTATAAGCGGCACAAAATCCGTCTTAATGGCGATATATGAGAAAAGCGGTAAGTTAATGCTTAAAAAAATCGCTACCATAAGCTTAAATCAAGGGCAAAGTACTTCTATTGATATTTGGATTGATAATATAGACAATGCGAAAATAGGCACTATCAAAGTGTTTGTTTGGGACGATATGGGGAATATATTGCCATTGTCCAATGTGGGTTTGTACGAAAATAAATAACATTAGGCAATTTGAACTTTCGTTTGTTATAGATGTTGTAGAAATTTTAGTTTTGGCAACCTACACGGAGATATGTAGTTTATATCAGATGTTGAATTTAATTTGATTAAGGTGAATCAAAGAATAATAAGTTTTGCAAATGTAATATTTTTAAAATGCAATTAATTCATTCTTTTATGTCAAATGAAGGAGCGTATAAAGTTGCATTTCAGCCTTTAAATTTCCAAATTATTATACTTTTTGGCAGATGAAATCTAATCTGCCAAATGGTGTCATTTTTTCATCAAATTTAAGGCATCTGCCAAATGGTGTCATTTTGTATTTTGAAAAAGCTCATTAATGTGAAAAATCGAGCGTAATGTACGCCCGAAGGGATTCGTGAAAATGATGAGAACCCCATTATTACTGGGATTCTCACGTTGTATCAAAATGTGTGTGCGAATGGTACGCCCGAAGGGATTCGAACCCCTGACGCGCAGATTCGAAGTCTGCCACTCTATCCAGCTGAGCTACGGGCGCATATTGTATGTATTTTAATATAGTTTAGGTGTTTTTGTCAAGTAATAATGCTTATTTAATAAATTATACACTATAATTCAATTTACTTCAATAAATAAATTGACGTTTTATTAATAATATGTTAAATTATATAGGGGTGATTATTATGCAAAAAGGGTTAGTGCAAATATATACAGGTAGTGGCAATGGGAAAACAACAGCCTCAATGGGGTTAGGTTTTAGAGCAGTTGGCTGTGGTATGACAGTAAAGGTAGTACAGTTTCTTAAAACCTCTGAAACTGGTGAATTAACTTCGTGTGCAATGTTCGGTGATAAATTTAACATATATCGTTTTGGCACGGTGCGTGGGTTCTACAATACTATGACAGAGGAACAAAAGCTAATTACTCATACAGAGGTTAGGACTGCTTTTGAATTTGCTAAAAAATTAGCGAATGAGTGCGACCTGCTTATTTTGGACGAGATATTTGGTGCAATATCCAATGAGTTTATAACAGAAGATGAGCTTTGTAATTTTATTAGCTCAAAGCCTGCAAATGTTGAGCTTGTACTAACAGGCAGAAATGCGCCCAAAAGTGTTATATCTTTGGCAGATTATGTTTCGGAGATAAATGCTGTAAAGCACCCATTTGAAAAGGGTGTGTCATCCCGTAGAGGGATAGAATATTAATAATAGTTTAGAAATGAGGTTTACTATGGCAGGGCTTTTTGGATTTTTCGATTATTCAAAACCAGGTAAAGGTGTAAGCAAGGATGAAAATGATTCACGGTTTAAAATATTCTTTGCGGTACTTTTAAGAAAGTTTTGGAAGTTTTTGCAGTTAAATATTTTATATGTGATTTGTTCAATTCCTCTGATGTTTTTAATGACTATGTTTGTGCCTCCATTTGAGGATACTGACGAATATAGATTAAAAATGTTTTTCCTTTTATTACAATGCCTTCTGTACATTTCTGTAATAGGGCTTGCACCAATAATAACTGGATTTACGTATGTTTTGAGGAATTTTTCGAGGGAACAGCACGCTTGGGTAATGAGTGATTTTTTTGAACACATTAGAAAAAACTTCAAGCAATCAATGATTGTGTTTTTAATTGATTTTGTTGCGGTTTTTCTCGTTTTAACTAATTACACATTTTATTCATCGTTAGAAAATACAAGTATCCTAATAACGATAGCTAAGACGTTTGTTGTTGTTGCAACTATAATATATTTTATGATGCACTTTTATATTTATCAAATAATGGTAACGTTTAGTATGACCGTTAGACAAATATATAGAAATTCACTTATTCTTACGCTTGCACATTTACCAAGAAATGTTGGTATTTTAGCTTTAATTTCAATCTTTGCTGTTGCTACATTTTCATTTGGAAGCGAACTTGGCATTTTGATATGCTTGCTAATATCAGTATCTTTGATTGGTTACACAGTAAATTTTTTAGTTCAACCAGTTATTAACAAACATCTTATTGCACCAGCACAATTAGAACAATAAATAAAACACATCTCCACTATGTAAAAATAGAGGAGATGTCTTTTTTATTAATAACTAAGATTGTTATTTGCAGCCGCTTTAAGGTTTTTTGCTACTACTGGGTTTTCTGCATTGTATTTAAGAGTTTGGTTAATCATTTCAGCCGCCATAGCACGAGTAATTTTAACATACGGTCTAATTGTGTTATCGTCATAGCCTTTAATTAGCCCATAATTTAACATATTTTGAATATACTCTATGCCCCACTGTGGTGTAAGATACATATCTGCAAAGCTTGCAGGTGTGAGGCTAACTGCATTAGGCTTAATTGTGTTGTTTAGAATTGCAATAGCTTCAAGGCGTGTTAATTTGTCCAAAGGGCGAAGGAGAATCTCACCTTTTTCCAATGAACCCTTAATAATTCCTGAATCAAATGCTGCTTTAGATTCTAAGTTCATCCACGCTGGGATATCTAATGCATCTGCAAACGGTGAAGTAACTTCACGATATGGATCAACACTAAGCTTTAATGCAGAAACAAGGTATAAGATAAAATCCCCTCTTGTAAGCTCTCTATCGGGATTAAAGAAGTATTTACTGCCGATTTTCTCGCCCATAAGAATACCATCATCAGATAGCTTTATAGCAGAGGTTTCACCCCAGTGACCAAGCATATCCTCGTATCTAAATTTAGAAACAACAGGTGAGGGTGTTGGAGTGGTTGTGGGCAAAGGTGTTGCTTCTTCAATGGTTACGTCTACGGTAGCTGTATCACTACCATAGGTTTCGTTAGAAACTGTAAATGTAAAGCTGTCACTACCAATAATATCTGTGTTCGGTGTATAGGTGAATTTTCCTGAAACAGTAGCGTCTAAAACTACTGTCCCTTTTTGTGGCAAGGTTGCTATTGCATAAGTCACAGCAGTGCCCTCTGGTGCCTTATTGCTTAGCGTGCCAGTTGTAGGTGAGTTTTTTACAACGGTTAGTGTTGCGTTATTTGCACCAAAAACTGTTTCTGTTGTTGCAACCGTTTGCCTTGCAGGCTGTGATGGTTTTTTAGTAAACAGGGCGAAAAAGTTAAAAAATGGGTTTGTTTCATATTTAGTTGACGAAACAAGCCTCACATTATCTGCAAACGCTGTAAAGCCCAATGAAAATACAAATAAAAGGATTAAAGTAAATTTTGCAATATGCTTCATAATTATGACCATTAGCCTTTCAGGCTCACAAAAATTTATAAAACGTTCGACCTACACCAAACCGTGAGCCAGATAAGGCGTATAAATGGTCATATGCACAACTGCGTTTCGCCAAAGGCGAAAATTCCGCAGGTGCAATAAATTCAAGGTTTACGTTTGAAAGTTCTTTCAAACGTATTACCTCCGTTTCAATAATATTTTCTCTTGTTTGTCCCACTATATACAAAAAATAATTTACATTACTTGCAAATTTTTCTTGATATACCATTTTTAAAAATTTATTGGTTTTTTCTTTTGTTTATGATATAATAAGAATGTTTATGTGATTAAATCGAGGTGAATATTATGGACTTCAAAGTAGTGTCTGCATACACCCCACAGGGTGACCAACCAAAAGCGATAGATTCCCTTGTAGCAGGGCTTGAAAATGGCGACCATTATCAAACCTTGCTTGGTGTAACTGGCTCTGGTAAAACGTTTACAGTAGCAAATGTTATAGAGCGTGTGCAAAAGCAAACGCGTGTTTTCCTAATAATGCAGTAGAATATTTTGTCAGCTATTATGATTATTATCAGCCAGAGGCATATATACCGTCAACAGATACATTTATAGAAAAGGATTCAGCCATAAATGATGAAATAGATAAGCTTCGCCATTCTGCAACATCGTCACTTTTAGAACGGCGTGATGTAATAATTGTTGCAAGTATAAGCTGTATATATGGGCTTGGCGACCCAGAGGATTATAAGGACCTCGTAATTTCCTTGCGCCCTGGAATGATAAAAGACCGTGACGAGGTTTTGCAAAAATTAGTTGAAATTCAGTACGAGAGAAACGACATAAATTTCATTCGAGGTAAATTTAGAGTTCGTGGTGATGTAGTTGAAATTTTTCCTGCGAATGAATCTGAAAACGCAATTAGAGTGGAGTTTTTTGGTGATGAAATAGAGCGAATAACTGAAATAAACGTGCTTACAGGCGAAATAATAGGCACAAGAAGCCATATTGCGATATATCCAAAATCACATTATGTTACAACGAAAGACAAAATGGAAAATGCAATTTTAGAAATTCAAAACGAAATGTTAGAGCGTGAAAATGAATTTATTAAAGATGGAAAGCTGTTGGAGGCTCAGCGTATAAAACAGCGAACAAGCTATGATATAGAAATGCTTAGAGAAATTGGTTTTTGCCAAGGCATAGAAAATTATTCACGAATAATAAGTGGTAGGGAAGCAGGAAGCGCACCATATACTTTAATTGACTATTTTCCGAAGGATTTTCTGCTTGTAATTGATGAATCGCATGTAACTCTGCCACAAGCAAGGGCGATGTATAATGGCGACAGAGCGAGAAAAAACACCCTTGTTGAATATGGCTTTCGTTTGCCGTCAGCGTATGATAATAGACCACTTAATTTTGCAGAGTTTGAGGAACGAATTAATCAAGCGTTATTTATAAGCGCAACCCCTGCTGTTTATGAACGAGAAAATTCAACTCAGCTTGTAGAGCAGGTTATCCGTCCAACAGGGCTTATCGACCCAGAGGTTATAATTCGACCAATCAAAGGACAGATAGATGACCTTTACAGCGAGATAAATATTACAATAGAGCGTGGCGAAAGGGTACTTGTTACTACGCTAACTAAAAAAATGGCAGAGGATTTAACAAGCTATTTTGAGGAACTTGGTGTAAAGGTAAGATACTTGCATTCAGATGTAGAAACATTAGAGCGCTTAGAAATAATAAGAGATTTACGGCTTGGAGAATTTGACGTTTTAGTTGGAATTAACCTTCTTCGTGAGGGGTTGGATTTGCCAGAGGTGTCGCTTGTTGCAATTTTAGACGCAGATAAAGAGGGCTTTTTGCGCTCGGAAACCTCACTAATTCAAACAATAGGCAGGGCGGCTCGTAATGTTGAGGGACGAGTAATAATGTATGCCGACAAAATGACAGGCAGTATGGAAAGGGCGCTTGGTGAAACAAATAGACGTCGAGAGATACAAATGAAACATAATATCGAACATAATATAACGCCAAAATCAATTATTAAATCTGTTCGAGATGTTATAGAGGCAACAAAGCACGAAAAAGTGCCTGAAAAGGTTTTAGAACAGGTTAAAGATATAGTAAAAGAAATAGAAAAATTAACAGACGAAATGCAGCTTGCGGCTTATGACTTGCAATTTGAGCGTGCAGCGCAAATTAGGGATAAAATACGGGAACTCGAAAAGAGGCTTGACAATGTCAAAAGATAAAATATTTATAAAAGGTGCAAGAGAGCATAATTTAAAAAATATTGATGTGGAAATACCTCGTGATAAGCTTGTTGTTATTACTGGGCTAAGTGGTTCTGGTAAATCATCACTTGCGTTTGATACGATATATGCCGAGGGGCAACGTAGATATGTGGAATCTCTTTCCGCATACGCTCGCCAATTCTTAGGGCAAATGGATAAACCAGACCTTGATTATATTGAGGGATTATCCCCTGCGATTTCTATCGACCAAAAAACAACAAGTAAAAACCCTCGCTCAACAGTAGGCACAGTAACAGAAGTGTATGACTATTTGCGTTTACTATACGCTAGAATAGGAATTCCACATTGTCCTAATTGTGGCAAGGAGATTAAGCAACAAACTATTGACCAAATTGTTGACCAAATTTTAGAATTGCCAGAAGGCACGAAAATGCAGGTATTAGCGCCTGTAATTCGTGGCAAAAAAGGCGAGCATACGAAAATATTTGAGGATGCAAAAAGAAGTGGCTATGTTCGTGTTAGGGTAGACGGAATTATGCACGAGGTATCCGAAGAAATAACACTTGAAAAGACGAAAAAACATAATATAGAGCTTGTAATTGACCGTTTAATTGTAAAAGAGGAAATTAAAAAACGTCTTACAGATTCAATAGAAACAGCAATGCACCAAACTGGTGGAATGGTAATAATTGAGTTAATTGAAAATGGTGAGGAACTTATATTTAGCCAAGATTATGCCTGTCATGATTGTGGAATAAGTATGGAGGAGTTATCACCTCGTATGTTTTCGTTTAACAATCCATACGGTGCGTGCCCAAGCTGTACGGGGCTTGGACATCAAATGAAAATTGATCCAGACCTTATACTTCGTGACAAAAATAAATCACTTTCAGAGGGTGCAGTTACTGTAAGTGGCTGGAATAGTTCATCAGACGATAGCATTGCAGCAATGCACTTTGACGGACTTGCAAAGCATTATGGGTTTAGCTTAGATACCCCAATTAAAAAGCTACCACAAAATATTATCGATATAATTTTATATGGCACAAAGGGTGAAAAAATAAAGCTTTCGTATGAGCGAAACTATGGAAAAGGAACGTATTTTTCAGCTTTCGAGGGCATAGTTAATAATTTAGAACGCAGGTATAAGGAAACAACGTCAGACTGGATGCGTAGCGAGCTTGAAACGCTTATGTCTAACAATGTGTGCCCTGATTGTGAGGGTGCAAGGCTTAAAAAGGAAATTCTTGCTGTAACTGTTGGTGGAATTAATATAAACGATGTAACACATTTGTCTATTTCAAAGGCTGTAAAATTCTTTGCAGATTTAAAGCTTAACAAAAGGGAAATGACAATTGCAAATCAGGTTCAAAAGGAAATAAATGAACGCTTAGGGTTTTTAGAAAATGTAGGGCTTAATTATTTAACCCTGTCACGCTCGGCAGGCTCATTATCTGGTGGTGAGGCACAGAGAATTCGCCTTGCAACGCAAATTGGGTCATCATTAATGGGAGTTTTATATATTCTGGACGAGCCAAGCATAGGGCTGCATCAACGTGACAACGAAAAGCTTTTAATGACACTAAAACGCCTGCGTGACCTTGGAAATACGTTAATAGTAGTAGAACACGATGAGGACACAATGTATGCGGCAGACCATATAATTGACGTTGGCCCTGGGGCTGGAATTCACGGTGGATACATTGTTGCACAAGGAAATGTTGATGAAATAAAAGCCTGTGAAAAGTCTGAAACAGGTTTATATTTATCTGGTAAAAAGATGATTGAAGTGCCAAAAACTCGTCGCAAGGGTAATGGGGAGGGTTTGCAAATAATAGGCGCAAGCGAAAATAACCTTAAAAGCATAAATGTTAAAATACCACTTGCAACACTAACCTGTATAACAGGGGTTTCTGGCTCTGGCAAATCCTCACTAATAAATGAAATATTGTATAAGCGCCTTGCAAATGAACTAAATGGAGCAAAGAAAAAAGCAGGCGCACATACCGATATAAAAGGCATAGATAAATTAGATAAAGTAATTGATATTGACCAATCACCAATTGGCAGAACGCCACGTTCTAACCCTGCAACCTATACTGGCTTGTTTAGCGAAATAAGGGAGCTTTTCGCTTCAACAAATGAAGCGAAAATGCGTGGATATAAGGGCGGGCGTTTTAGCTTTAATGTAAAGGGAGGACGTTGCGAGGCGTGTTCTGGTGACGGAATTATAAAAATTGAGATGCACTTTTTGCCAGACGTATATGTTCCGTGCGAGGTATGCAAGGGCAAAAGGTATAACCGTGAAACCTTAGACGTTAAATATAAGGGCAAAAATATACACGAGGTTCTTGATATGACTGTGGAGGAGGGGATTGAATTCTTTGAAAATATCCCTCGTATAAATCGTAAATTATCAACACTTTTTGATGTTGGTCTTGGGTATATCAAAATTGGACAACCCTCAACAACGCTATCAGGTGGGGAGGCGCAAAGGGTAAAGCTTGCAACCGAGCTTAGCAAACGTAGCACAGGCAAAACAATATATATTCTGGACGAGCCAACAACAGGCTTGCATATCGCAGATGTCCACAGGTTAATTGAGGTTCTGCAAAAATTAGTTGATGCAGGAAATACTGTTGTGGTTATTGAGCACAATTTAGAGGTAATTAAAACAGCAGATTATATTTTAGATTTAGGTCCAGAGGGTGGCGAAAAGGGTGGCGAAATTATCGCTCACGGTACGCCTGAAAAGGTTGCAAAATGCGCTAAATCCTACACAGGTATGTATTTGAAAAAATACCTTACTTGACAATATAAACTAAATAATATATTATAATTTAAGCTAATTTGAAAGGACTGACAAAAGTGGCAGAACAAAAAAAGTTTGTAGAAGAAATAACGGCAATGGACGTTGACTTTGCAAAATGGTACACGGACATAGTTAAAAAAGCTGAGCTTGTTGAATATTCAAGCGTAAGAGGTTGTATGATAATTCGCCCTTATGGCTATGCAATATGGGAGAATATACAAAAAAACCTTGATGCTCGGTTTAAAGCAACAGGGCATGAAAACGTATATATGCCAATGTTTATTCCAGAGAGTCTGCTCCAGAAAGAGAAAGACCATGTAGCAGGCTTTGCGCCAGAGGTAGCATGGGTTACACACGGTGGAAGTGAGGAGCTTGCAGAACGCCTATGCGTTCGTCCTACATCAGAAACATTATTTTGCGACCATTATTCAAAAATAATTAATTCATACAGAGATTTGCCGAAATTATATAATCAATGGTGTTCGGTTGTGCGTTGGGAGAAAACAACTCGCCCATTCCTTCGCTCTTTAGAATTTCTATGGCAAGAGGGGCATACAGCCCACGCAACAGAGGAAGATGCACGAATAGAAACAACCAAAATGCTTAATGTATATGCAGATTTTTGTGAGCAGGAGCTTGCAATTCCAGTTGTAAAGGGTAAGAAAACAGATAAAGAAAAATTTGCAGGGGCAGTGGAAACATACACAATAGAAAGCTTAATGCACGATGGTAAGGCATTGCAGTCTGGCACATCTCACTATTTTGGTGATGGCTTTGCAAGGTCGTTTGACATTAAATTTTCAGATAAAAATAATGAGCTTCAATATGTTCACCAGACCTCGTGGGGGGTTTCTACTCGACTTATTGGTGCAATAATAATGATGCATGGCGATGATAATGGCCTTCTGTTGCCACCAAACATAGCACCACTTCAGCTTGTAATTATACCTATCGCTCAAAAAAAAGAAGGCGTTTTAGACAAAGCATTTGCTATTGCAGAATCTCTAAAATCAACAGTTCGTGTAAAGGTTGATGATAGTGACAAAACTCCTGGCTGGAAATTTAGCGAATATGAAATGAAGGGTGTTCCAATAAGGCTTGAAATTGGCCCTAAGGACATTGAAAATAATCAAGCAGTTTTAGTCCGCAGAGACACTCGTGAAAAGCTTTTTGTTTCATTAGATAATTTGGAAACAGAGGTTGCAACCCTACTTACAACAATACAAAAAGAAATGTTTGAGCGGGCCAAAAAGCTTCGTGAAACGCATACATTCGATGCTACAACCTTTGAAGAATTGTGCGAAACAGCAAATAACAAGGCTGGTTTTATTCGTGCAATGTGGTGTGGAAGCTTAGAATGTGAAGAAATGGTAAAGGAAAAGGCAGGGTTATCCTCTCGTTGTATGCCATTTGAGCAAAAAGAATTATCGGATAAATGCGTATGCTGTGGTAAGCCTGCACAAACGATGGTTTATTGGGGAAAAGCATATTAAATAACAAGAAAGCACCGATTTAATTTTCGGCGCTTTCTTTTTCTCTAATTAGGGCATATAACTTGCTTAGTGCATGGGAAACTCCACCAACCTCGTCAATGATGCCTTTTGTAACTGCTTCCTCGCCAAACAAAATTGTACCAACGTCATTTGCAAGCTCACCAGTTTTCAGCATAAGGCCAAGGAACTCTTTTTTGTCGATTTTAGAGTTAGTAGTAATAAACGAAACAACTCGCTCTTGAACCTTATCAAAATATTCATAAGTCTGTATTGCACCAATAACAAGACCATTCATACGAATTGGGTGGATTGTCATAGTAGCACTCGGCACAATAAATGAGTGTTTAGACGCCACTGCAAGTGGTACACCAATGCTATGCCCACCCCCAAGAACCAAAGAAACAGTAGGCTTCGACATACTCGAAATCATTTCTGCGATAGCGAGCCCTGCCTCAACGTCGCCACCAACGGTGTTAAGTATAATCAGTAGCCCCTCAATGTTTTTATCCTCCTCAATGTTGATTAGTTGAGGAATAACATGCTCATATTTTGTAGTTTTGTTTTGTGGGGGCAAAATCACATGTCCTTCAATTTGTCCAATAATTATAAGGCAATGCACCTTGTGTGGTGCATTTTTTATTTCTGTGGTTCCTGTATCTTGTATCTGCGCTTGTGTATTTTCTTCCAAAAAATCACCACCTTGTAACTTATTATGCTTAAATAAATAAATTCTATTCAATTTTGCATTAATCTTGTCAATTTGTTAAACCTCTGGTATAATTAAATACGAGGTGAAAAATTATGCCAATAAGAATAGAAAATAAACTTCCTGCAAAAAATACGCTTGAGGGCGAAAATATTTTCGTTATGACAGAAAAAAGGGCGACAACACAAGATATTCGTCCGCTAAAAATTGCAATACTAAACCTAATGCCAACTAAAATAACAACAGAAACACAATTGCTTCGTTTGCTTGGTAACACATCACTACAGGTTGATATTGAACTAATAAAAACACATAGTTATCAAAGTAAAAATACATCTGAAGAACACCTTTTAGCATTTTATAAAACATTTGATGAAATTAAAAACAGTAAATTTGATGGAATGATAATTACAGGTGCACCAATTGAACAATTAGAATTTGAAGAGGTTGACTATTGGGAAGAGCTAAAAGAAATAATGGAGTGGACAAAAATAAACGTAACTTCAACTTTTCATATATGCTGGGGCGCACAGGCTGCACTATATTACCATTATGGAATTAGAAAATACCCACTTGAAAAAAAGCTATTTGGCGTTTTCGAGCACGATGTTAAACGCAAAACAAAAATGCTGCTTCGTGGCTTTGATGATACATTTTTCGCACCACATTCAAGGCATACCGAGGTAAAAGTCGAGGATATAGAAAAAAACAGTAATCTTGAAGTGCTTTCAACATCTGAAACAGCAGGGGTTTATATTGTAGCCTCAAAAGGTTGCAAGCAAATATTTGTTACTGGTCATTCAGAATATGATGATGTTACACTTAGTCAAGAATATTATCGTGATATAAACAAAGGCTTGCAAATAGAAGTCCCTGCAAACTATTTCCCCCAAAATGATGCAAAAAAACCTCCAAAGGTTACTTGGAGGGCGCACGCAAATTTGCTTTTCTCAAACTGGCTTAATTACCACGTTTATCAAGCGACACCGTATGATATTAACAATATAAAATAATGAATGCCACCCGTCGGGTGGCATTTCACTATTATTTATAATTTTCGCATTTAACCTCAAAAAATGCTTGTGGGTGAGAGCAAACAGGGCATATATCTGGTGCACTACTGCCAGAGTGTGTATGTCCACATTCAAGGCATTTCCACATTTTTTCTTCGTCTTTTACAAAAACCTTGCCATTTTGAACATTTTCAAGCAAAGTTTTATATCTTTCCTCGTGTTTTCTTTCAATTTCAGCAACCATTTCAAACTGCTTTGCAATTTCTTCAAAGCCTTCCTCACGGGCAGTTTTAGCAAACCCAGGGTACATTTCTGTCCACTCATAATTTTCGCCAGCAGCAGCCTCAATTAAATTGCCCTCTGTACTTTTTAAGCCTTCCAAGTGTTTAAACCAAATTTTTGCGTGCTGACGTTCGTTGCCAGAGGTTTCAAGGAAAATATTTGCAAGCTGTTCAAAGCCCTCTTTTCTCGCTACACTTGCAAAATAGCTGTATTTGTTTGTTGCTTGTGATTCCCCTGCAAATGCTGCAAGCAGGTTTTTCTCTGTTTTTGAACCTTTAAGTTGCATAAATATTCCACTCCTTTTGTTTATACTAATTTTCGTTTAAAATCTTTAATAAAATAAGTTCATTTTAAACGAAAATTTGGTGGCGTAAGACTTGCAGAGCAAGCCAACAGCCACACTATTTCGCATTTGAAACTCAGGAAATCTTATAAAGAATTCAAATGCGAAATAGTATTGATTGTATATATCATATTATATTTGACAGAATACTTCAAGTAATATATAATAATTTTTAGTAATTGGCAAAAAGAAGGCGACAGAATAATATATTAATCTGCCGCAAAGTAAAGGGGGGTCTCAATGTATTTTGTGAGGTCATTAGTAATTATACCCCCTAATTCAAAATTTATACAAAAATTTATGAAAAATATATTTGGGTGAAAATATGCGTAAATTATTAGCAATATGGGTTACAAAAGCTTTAATATTCTTAGGTAAATTAGGTGGTAAAAAAGGCTCATCAACGCCAGGGCGTTTTGCAATTAAAATATGCCCTAATATACTAAATAATTTATCATCACAGGTTCGTGGTGGCATTATAGTGGTGTGTGGAACTAATGGTAAAACAACCACGAATAACCTTTTATACTCAACGCTTGTGGCACAGGGCAAAAAAATTGTGTGTAATAATGTTGGGGCAAATATGTTAGAGGGTGTTACAACTGCATTTGTAAACTCTTGTAATTTGTTCGGCAGGGTTGATGCAGACTATGCTTGTATTGAAATTGACGAAATTTCAACAGTAAAGGTTTTCGAACATTTAAAACCTGATTATATGGTTATAACAAACCTATTTCGTGACCAGCTTGACCGTTACGGTGAAATTGACATTACTATTGATTACCTAACAAGGGCGCTTAGTAAATCGAAAAATACTACGCTTGTTCTTAATGCAGATGACCCACTCGTTGTTGCTTTGGGCAAAAATGTTGGCAATAATTGCGTTTATTTTGGGGTTAGCGAGGATGCTCACATATCTCTTAATGAAACAAAGGAGGGAAGATTTTGCAGTTTTTGTGGTGATGAACTAACATATAATTATTATCATTATAGCCAGCTTGGGGACTATGCCTGTCATAAATGTGGCTTTGCAAGGCCACAGGTTGATTTTCCTGCTGTTAACGTGAATTTGGATAACGGAATTTCCTTTGATGTTGATAACCGAAGAATATCGGTAAATTATCGTGGCTTTTATAATATTTACAACATACTTGCATCATATTCAGTTGCTACCTGTCTTGGCTTAAAATTAGACAACCTAAACAGCGTTCTTGGGGAGTACAAGCCACAAATAGGCAGAATGGAAACCTTTGAAATTGGCAAACCTGTTATTTTTAACCTATCCAAAAACCCTGCTGGTTTTAACCAAGCCATTTCAACAGTTATTAGTGACAAACGAAAAAAAGATGTTGTTGTTGTTATAAATGATAATGCGCAAGATGGCAAGGATATATCTTGGATTTGGGATGTCGATTTTGAAAGGCTTGCTTTCTCGAATGTTAACCTTTTTATTGCAAGTGGAATTAGACATAATGATGTTATAATTAGGTTTAAATATGCACAGCTTGATAATTTA
>CAYVWT010000033.1:0-14032 GCA_964455565.1 uncultured Clostridiaceae bacterium
ATAGCCTTTGGAATCAACATTTCAAGGCTTTTTTCTTTTTATCATCATTTGTATTTTTGGTCATTTGGTTACTATTTGGTTACTAACGCTATTAAAAGTTACTTTAAATTACAATAAGATAGCAGATATACATATAAATATAATCGTCTTATTATCCTATATCAGAATTGCTTTTCTTACCTGGACTAAATATATCTTGTAGAGTGTCCGCTGCTTCTTCATCAGCTGAACGTATAGCATTAGTATATATATTTCCTGTGGTTGTTACGTTGGCGTGTCCTAGCCTGTTTGAAACTGTTTTTATAGGTGTACCGCTTGCAATCATAAGAGTAGCATTGGTATGCCTTAATGAATGAATACATATTTTAGGCAAGTCATTCTTTTTAACGAACTTTCTAAACCAAGAGCTTATAGTAGTTGGGTTAATTGCCTTACCATTCCAAGCGGTAAATACTTTATTACTATTTATCCATTTAGTGCCGAGCTTCAAGCGTTCCGTTTGTTGGTACTTCTTATATTCCTTTAACATTTCCATTGCAACATTAGAAACTTTTATAACTCTATTAGACGTAATATTCTTTGTTGTGTCCTCGAATACTCCAACACTAGGTAAATATAAAGAATTTCTTTGAACTCTTATTGTATTAGCCTTAAAGTCTATATCTTCCCACTCTAGCCCGCATAATTCCGCACGTCTAAACCCAGTGTATATCAATAACTTTGCTATAACCTTATATTGAATTGGTGCATTTTCTAATACTGTTAATAAATTCCCCGCTTCGACTTCATCAAGATACTTTGCTTCAATTCTATCAACCTTTGGAGGCTTAACTCTATCGCAAGGGTTGGAAAATATTACTCGCCATTGTACAGCAGTAGTTAAGATGGCAGATATTAGCCTGTGATAGTGTAGAATAGTCTTTGCTGATAATGTACTATTATCTGTGCATGGTGTAAACAGCTTAATAATATCCATTTTCAAAGCCTTGCTTATAAGCTCCGCACTCTTGCAAGTTACATTTTTACCAGTAGTGCATGATTTAACGGTTGCAATAGATACCTTTGCTTTTTCTGAAAGTTGTGTATAAGTCATTTTCTTTTTATTTAATATCTCTTTAAAATTATTGCAAGGTGTATATTTTATATCAGCACGAACTCCGTTTTCTTCTAAGTTAGAGTAAAATTCTAATAAATGGTGCGGTTGTAGCTTATCAAGTTTAATGTGTCCAATAGCGGGGGTTATGCGTTTCATTAAATCGTGGTAACGTGAAACAGTTGTTTTCTTAAGTTGCTTTTCTGCATAATCTTCAAACCATTTCTTTGAAAAATCATCAAACTTAGTATTACTATCTAACACTTGACCAGTTTTACACTTTTCTTCAAATATCATAGCTTGACGTTGGACTTCTTTTTCAATCTGTTTAGGAGTCATACCTGGAGCGGGGGTATATGTCATTGTTTTAAGTATCTTTTTATTAGAACTATCATACCCACAGGACACCGATATTCTATAACTATCTTTACGCTTTGTTATGCTTGCCATTGCTTACACCTCCTACTTAACATTTAGCCAATGTTTAAATTCTTCTAAAGTATTAACTCCATTTTGGGCATTTTCTTTCATTGCTTTAGCTTCTTTTACCCAAACGTCAAAAACCTCTTTCTTATAGTCAGGCTTATTATGTGAGTTTCTTAACATTTTAGCATGTTGCGTTTTATATGCAGTTCTATAAACCTTTAAGTATTCGTCATTACTAACTTTATTTTCGTATCCCATTTGTTTGCATGTTCTACCATTTTTAAATTCGTTGTCGCAATATATTTCGTCGCTTCTCGTAGTTGGCAAAAAGTATTTACCGCAGTTTTCGCAAATTTTAATATTTAAACGTTCTTTGGCAATAGAAGCTAAATCAAATAACATAGCTGCATCCGAAGATTTGATACCATATACATCACATAAAACTAACTTATTATTAATTTTTACTGGATATACAGCATATAATACGTCACCATCAAATCCTCCAAAAGCTTTAAAAGTTAATGCGTATTTAAAATATTGCGATTCATCATTATTAAATTGATAAGCCATCTTTGCGTATGTGAAACCAAAATTCATCAACGTGTTAAATGTTTTTTTCAATTTATCAACTATTTTTTTTGTAGTAATACTATTTTTTTTCTTATTATTTAAGTAAGAATTATGTGTATCAATCAAAATAATATCTGCTATAACATCATTAAACTTACTTTTTAATTCTTCTAATGTTTTGTCAAAATACTGCAAGATATCATTACAATTCTCATTTTTTTCGATAATACGAATAATACTTTGGTAATTAGTATCTTTTTTATGACAATTTGCAAAAAATACCGTTATTTCGCCATTAGCGAATCCAATAGGTACAACTGCATCATCAATCTGTAAATTTTCCGCATATTTTATTAGATTTATTATGATATTTTCCCTATTTTCCACTTTATCACCTCATAGACACATAATTTTATTACAAGCCATTTTTAGACTGTCTATAATATTATCATAGAATGTCTTGACTTTCACTACATAGACAGTATATAATAATAATAATAGAAAGTCAATAATAATTTTTCGGGAGGTTACAAAATGGCAAACAAGGATATTAAGCAAGAAATTAAAGCTGCAGGACTAAGACAATGGCAAGTGAGCTTTGAACTAAAAATTCAAGACAGTAATTTTAGCAAAATGCTCCGCTACGAATTATCAGACGAAAAGAAATCAGAAATAAGAAGTATTATATCAAAGTTAAAGCGAGGTGATGAATAAATGACAATACCTACAATGGCAACGGTCAACGAGGCAGCGAAAATGTTTGGGGGAACATTGACGGCTTTTAGAATACGTCAATTGGCACTTAACAACGAAATCCCGAACGTGCGAGCAGGAAAAAAGATACTTATAAATATTGAAAAGCTATGCGATTATCTCAATAACCCCAATCCTAAGCAGGAAAATGCACCACAAGGCATTATACGCAAAGTAGCGGAAAGGTAACAACTACATTTATGAATTATCTATCTCAGCTTAAAGGTTTTTGGAATTGGCGTAAATTAAATATATTATCATCAAAGCAAGCAGATTTATATTTTGCAATACTGGAATGTGGAAATTCTGCTTATTGGAAAGATAAATTTAATATCCCCAATTCAACACTTGAAAGTATGTGTCAGATGTCGAGGAGTGAATTACATAAGCAAAGGAACGTGTTAATTCAGTTTGGGCTTATCGGATACGATAAAGGGGTAAAGGGTAAAGCAGGAATTTATAATATATGTTTCCTATACGATACACATATGGATACACATATGGATACACATATGGATACACATTTGGATACTAATGTGGAACACATACTTAAAACAAATACTAAAACAAAAACAAAAACTATTAAAGAAAATATTATCAAAGAAAAATTTGGACAGTTTACCAATGTTTTATTAACTGCTGACGAATTGGACAAGTTAAAAGGTCAATTTGGTGATTATTCTGCAAAGATTGAAAACCTTAGTACATACTTAGCAAGCACAGGAAAACAGTATAAGAGCCATTATGCTACTATTCTGTGTTGGAGCAGGAAAGAAACCACAGCACAACCTCCCTCTAAATCAAAGATTATAGATTATAGTGGGGAGCAAAATTTATTTTAAGGGGCTGAATATATGGATATGGAAGCAGTATTGGAACACATTGATAAAATAAACAAAGATATAAGAGATAAAGCCATTGCAGATGGTGACTATCTTGTTGATGGTATACTATATTGTCAAAAATGCAAGACGCCAAAGGAAATGGATGTAGAAAATATTGGGTTGCAATTTATAACTTGCGAATGTGAAAATATTAGGATAACAAAAGAACAGCAGCAGAGAGAACTCGAGGAACATAATGATAAAGTTTATAATCTTAAAAAATATTATGTTGAAGATAGACAATATCTAACAATGACCTTTGACAAAATGCTTGATGAAATTGGCGATTTGAAATGGTCAAAAAGGTACGTTGACGAGTGGCAAAATATAAAAAATATTTCATCATCAGGGCTTATGTTATATGGTGACACAGGCACAGGAAAGACCTTTATAGCTTGTTGCATTGGGAACGCCTTAATAGAAACCGAACAAAGGGTATTGATTGCTAATATTGCTGATATGGTGGATAAAATAAGCGGATTTAGCGACGATAAGAAAACCGATTATATGGAAAAAATCAGAAAATGCGACTTGCTTATTATTGATGATTTCGGAGCTTCACGCACAACAGATTATGCTAACGAATTGCTATATCGAATTATTGATACAAGATACAGAGCCGAAAAACCATTTATAATAACTACTAATCTTTCGCCAAAGCAACTTACGGAAGAAAAAGATATAGGTTTAAAACGTATATATGAGCGTGTTATTGAGCGTTGCAGGGCTAAACAAGTCAATAAAATTAAATGGCGTATTAACTTAGCGGTAGAAAGCAAAAAAAGAATGGATAGTATTTTATTTGATACATAAAAAAATAAGCTTATCAAATCCACTTGAAACGGAGGAATGAAGCATGAATAATCCTACTCGTTGGACAAAACAGGAAATGAATGTTTTAACCACTAATTATGCTGATATGACCGCAAGGGAAATCGCTAATAAATTAAATAGAACGCTAATTCAAATCGAACAAAAAGCATATAAAATGGGATTGCGCAAGACAACGAAAAATGTTGTTAAATCAGAAGAAAGGCTTCAATTAGTGCGACAACTGCTAAATATGGTGAGAAAATCAGCAGGCTTGCCATTGTTTTAATATAAAACGGAGTTAAATATAAAAAATAAACTTGTCTAAGCAAATAGACAAGCCTATGTATAAAATTCCCCAGTAGTTCTAATCAAATATATTATAAACTATTGGGAGCGTGATTACAATAGAAAATATCATAATTGAAAATTCAAGTATGACAAATGAGGAAATAGTATTACTTATACAGCGGGGGCAGGACACAAAGCATAATATGGAATTGCTTTACACCAAGAACAAACGCTTTATATATAAGACTGTCAGAGGAAATGCAATTGCAGGGGGCATACTTGGCGGAATTAAAGGTAATGGGATTTTTAAAAACGAAGTAAAACCATTATTACAACTTGATAAGCGATATACAGATATTCAAGATGGATTAAATAGAACTGTACCGCAAAAACAAGGGCAACTTCCAAATGGTGTGAAGATAAACGATAGAGTAAATCCTATACCAAAAGTTGAAACACCTGCAGTTACTCCAATAGTTGAAGATATTACAACTAAAAAAGTATATGAGCCACAATATAACAAAAATGTTTGGTTCGGCAGTTTTGGGAAAACAAAAACAAGCTTGTCGGTGCGAGCACTAGTTGACGAAAAAGGAATATATAATGCTGAACAGTTGGCAAAATTATCTAATAATGAGATAAAAAATGTTATTAAACAAGAGTTCCCAAATTTGAATTTAGATGGATATACAAATAAATTTCAAATATTAGATGCTTACGGAAACGAGATAATAAAAAGTAAGGGATATGATGCGATAGCTAAAAAAGGCGAAAAGACTATTGTGTTAAACTCTAATAATAAATTGCCAATGCCACAAACTAACCCTGCAAGCACAGTTAATTCTAATATAGGTAAATTACCACCTAAACCATTAAATGTGACACAAGGTCAAAATATTATGTCAGATGTGCCAATGAATAAGCCTTTTCCAAATCCAAATATAAAGCCTTTACCTCCTGCAAGCGCAAGAATATCAACAAACAAGGATTTAAGAATAAAAGATAGTGGCAAATTTCAACAAGTAAAAGATAAAGCATATACAGAATTATTTGATAATCAAAATCCAATACAAACTGAAATTATACGTCATCTTGGGGATACTCCAATTAAAGCAGATGCCAATCCAAAAATACTCGCTAACAATTACAGGCAAGTAGGGGCAACGGTTGATACTGCATTAGAACATTATCTGCCTAATAAAAATGGTGAAAAAATAGGGGATAGTTTAGAAACAATAATCCGCAAAGTTCCAAAAGAAAAACAAACCGAATTTTATGATTATTTAGCAATGAAACATAATGTAGATAGATGGGCAGAAAATAAACCATTATTCAAAAGTGTATCACCCGAACAATCAAAACAACTTATTTCAAAGTATGAAAATTCAAATCCTAACTTTAAAGAAATTGCCGAAACATATTATGGGCATTGGGATGTGTTTATGAAAGAATGGTATGTTGATAGTGGTTTAGGCTCTATTGAAAGTTATGATGCTATGAAAGTTAAATATCCTAATTATATACCGGGATATAGAAATTTTGGCGATAATGCAAATGTACCGGGTGGAAGTTCATCAAACTTTGGCAAAACAATAAAAGCGGGAAACGTAATTAAAAAGGCTGTTGGAGGTGATAGTAAATTACTTTCGTTAGACCAACAAATGGCTGATATTATGAATAAAACAATGAGAGCAGCCAAAAAGAATGAAATATATTTATCTATTTTAAAACAAGTGAGAGAAAATCCCGAAAAATTGGGTAATAGTGTTAAAGTATTAGGCGAGGGCGAAAAGATAGCTCAACAAGGTTCAGATGTGCTTGATAATACATTAAATACAATCGAAAATGGGTTAATTAAAACTCCAAATAGCTATATTGTTACTGCTATGGAACATGGAGCTCCTGTTCAAATGCAAGTAAACAAGGAATTATTCGATGGGCTATCCACTCTATCGGGTTCAGAAGGCAAAACAATAGAAATGTTTAAAAAAGGATTTGGAATAGTTACAAGTCCTTTCAAAGCAGTTACAACAGGATATAATCCTATATTTGTTGCTAAAAATGTAATGAGGGATTTGCAGACAGGCACTATACAAAGTATAGAAAATAATCCTGCTAAATTTATGTTAAAATATGGCGAGGCAACTAAAAAGATAGTCACTAATGATAAAGATTGGCAGGAGTTTAAGGCTCTTGGCGGTACTCGTAGTACATTAGTGTATGACAGTAATAAAGGTTGGGTTACTAAGGCAAATGATAACATTATTGCTAAAGGTTTAAAAGGAACTGCAAACGCAATTAGAACATCAAATGAAATAACCGAGGCGGCGCCGAGATTTGCAGAATATCTAATTACTCTCGATAAATTTGGTAGAAATTATGAGGGCAAAACGCAAGGTATTTTTAATGCAGGCGAACTTTCTGTTAATTTTGCAAGACACGGTAATGTATCAAAAGCAATAGATATTGGAGTTCCTTATTTTAATGCATCTATGCAAGGAATAGATAAAACAGTAAGACAGGTTAAAAATAAGCCATTACCAACCATAGGAAAAGGTTTGATAGGAATAACCGCTCCTGCATTAGTATTAAAAGCTATAAATAATGATAATCCAAACTATGACTTATTAGATAATTCTACAAAAGATAATTTCTTTAATATTCCTAACCCTGTTGGTGAATGGAAAGATGGCAAGCCTGCAACATTTATTAAAATCCCTAAAAATAGAGAATATGGCGTTATTATGGGAGCAATAGCGGAAAGACTTGCCAACATACCTAAACAAGGAACGAAAGCATTTGAGGGCGTTGCGGATTCGGTGGTTGGAAACTTTTTACCACCTAACCCTATGGAAAGTTTTATAGGCACTCCTGCATACAAAGCTATGCAGGTACAAAATGGCAATAGTAACGTAACGAACTGGGCAGGACAGAGAATTTTACCACGAGCATTAGAGGGATATTCAACTAAATTGCAATATGATGAAAATACAAGCGAGATTGCTAAATTTATAGGTGATAAACTTAATGTTTCGCCAGTAGTTGCAGATTATCTCATCAAGTCATATACAGGTGGCATTTCTCAATTTGTACAACCAGTAACTACTGCAAATGTAAGCAAAAAGAAAAATCCATTCGAAAAGGCTTTTGTTGCAGACCCAGTTTACAATAATGATGTTGCAAATAAATTTTATGAAATGGTTAATAAAGTAAATGTTACCGCAAAGGACAATAATAGGGTTAATAACATAAATAGCAAGGCAATAACGCCACAAGAAGTAAAAGCTACAATTGTAAACAAAATAGCTAAACAAATAACCGATATAAACAAACAGATTCTTGTTGAAACTGATGTAAATAAAATAAGAGATTTGCGTAGACAAGTTATTCGAATTCAACAAGATGCACTTAACAAGAATTTTGATGTAAATTTGCCAAAAGCTAAACCTAAGTTTTAAGAAGTATGGATTATAAGATAGAGGTGTTTAATCACACCTCTATCTTTACACAAATCCAGTTAAAGTGCGAAAACTCAACATATGCAAATAATATTTTTGTGGATTTATTTGACATTTATAGTATTTAATGTGATAATAAGGAAAACAATAAATGTTAGGAGTGTTAAATTTGAAAAAGTTTATTTTAGGTTTAATTGTAGGTTGCGTAATATCTTTTAGTATTGGCAGTTTTGCAAGTGGTGTGTGGAATAAAATTGATGTGTTAGAAAATGATATTAAGATATTTGCAAATGGAGAGGAAATAACAACACCAAGCTTTGTATATAATGATACCACTTATGTACCACTTAGGGCAGTATTAGAAAAAATAGATTGCGAAGTTACTTACGATGAAGAATTAAAGGAAATTCACGCCTATAATAAATTTGTAATAACTAGTAACAAGTCGCTTATTACATATGGTAAAACCATAAATGGAATGGCTGATGGAAATTTTGATGTATATGAACTTTCCGCACATTCGATTAACGGTGAATATTTCTTTATAAACTGGAATGAATTATATGGCAAAAAATCCGATGCCGCCATCTCGCAAAACGAAAAACAAGCAAATAACAATACTATGCCTTGGCACTTATATTCTAATGATGGTAAGAAATATTTAGGCAAACTAACTCTTGATAAATACGATGTTGATAGTATTTTTAATCAATATGGTACACATGGTAGCAAATATAATGTTGACAGCATTTGGAATGAATATGGCACTTATGGCAGTAAGTATTCTTTGGAAAGTGCGTTTAATAAATACACATTAACTCCACCTAAAATAGTTGATAACAATGGCAATTTAATAGGATATTTAACCACCAATTCGTCCGTAATAAATAGTTATACTATTGAAACCTTAACGCAGTTTTTAAAGAATAACAGTTTATAAGTGATAAATTCATTATATTTTTAAACATAAGAAAAGCCACAAAAAAACCATTATTGTGACTATATTGGATATTTTATTATTGCGAGCGAATTATTAAATTTAATACCTGTAACCAAGAGGACACCAAGAGAACACCAAGGGAATACAAGAAACCTTACGAACTCCGAACGAACGCCGAGAATACGCCAAGAAAACTCAAAAAAACTTACGAAGTAAGAAAGAAGTTAGAGAAAACAGGCAAAAAACATTTGCAGTAGCAAGGTAACATCAAGGTATACCAAGATATAATGCTAACAATTGCTAACCTATTACATGGCAAATTTAAGGGTGCAAAAGTCAGATAATAATAAGGGTTCGCAACGAGAACGCAACGAGATTTTGATGAGGTAAAGGGATAACGTAACGGTAAGGTAAATTAAAATTGTACTAAGGTAATACTAAGGTATTTTTATGATATTTGATGAACTTTCCGAACTCCATAAAAATTGACTAAAAGCAAATATATAATATTCAATTTATTATAATTTCCACTAAAAACATTGTATTTTTTAGCAACTTTTTCAATTTACAAACATAGAATACTATGGTATGATAAAGTCATAATTGGACAAAGTATGTTATGAAAGGTGGCGTAATTATGGCAACCGTTTTGAATGTCGCAGCCTATATAGTAAATAAATGTGGTGAAATCACTACAATGAAGTTGCAAAAGTTAGTATATTACTGTCAAGCATGGTCTTTAGCTTGGGATGAAGAACCGTTATTTGATGAGGATTTTCAAGCATGGGCTAATGGGCCAGTTTCACCTATATTATTTAATCTTCATAAAGGTTCATTTGTTGTCGGTTCTGATTTTTTAGAAAAACATTCAAATTACACATTTAATAAAAATGAAATAGAAACAATGGATGCGGTATTGGCAGATTTAAAAGATAAATCACCTCAATGGTTAAGTGATTTAACCCATAGCGAGCGACCTTGGAAGGAAGCTAGAAAAGGGTATGCTCCAGGTGAGTTGTGCAACGTAGTTATCACAAAAGAAAGTATGCAGGATTACTATGGGGGTTTAATTGGTGGCGAAGAATAAACAAACTAAAATACCATCAAAAACCAATAGTAGTAAAAAAACTGTTCAACTTAATAATCCTGATAACTATGATAAATTGTATGCGAGTTGGCGTTTTAGTAAAATTAATCTTGGGTGTAAGTGGTGTTTATCACAAAATGATTGGAAACATTGGGAACTTTACGTATTGCCTAAACTTAGGGATTTTGAAAAAATGACTTGGAGCGAAATAAAATCAATTCCTAAAGCTACTGGAGGTACTAAACATCACAATATAGAAATAACTAGACTTACCAAAGAAGCCCAGAGTGAAATGCAAAATTGTAACCTTATATATGATGAAATTTTCTCGTTAAGATTAACAGGAGTTCAAAGAATATTCGGAATTTTAGAAAAGGGTGTTTTGGATATAGTTTGGTTTGATGATAAACATGAAATATGCCCATCCCATAAAAAACATACATAATATTTCCCAAGACACTGTCGACTGCAAAAATTCAATCTTGTGGTAAAAAATAGTAAAAGTTCATTAAAATTACATAATGCTAAATTTGAAAAGGTTAAAATTTTACAAAAACACAAATGCAATAAACCTATCAACATTGAAAATAGGCAGAAAATTTAAAATTTATATGTTGTTGTTAAGCTACCTTGTGGTAACCATGATACAAACCACCAAGAATTGGTTCGGAGGTAAGAACTGTGTTTGCAACAGAAGTTTCTAGTGGTTTTTCCTTTAAAATTGGAGTTTGACAATCAATACCTTGATGTGTTCTGACAGGATTATAATAATTTTGTATGTATTCTTGAATTAGGCATTCCAAGTGTCTTTGGTTCAACGGGATAATATGGTCAAGCAGCTCACGACGAATTATACCAATTAATCTTTCGCAAATACCGTTATGCCATGGGCTGTGGAAAGCAGTTCTCTTAGATTTGATATTTGAGTTTACTAAGAAATTTTGAAAAGATTTATCTCTGAAAATACTATCGTTATCATGAATAAGATAATCAGGAACTACTCCGAAAGGAGTTGCTTCCCTAATTTGTTGAGTAACCCATTGAGCAGAAGGATTTGAAGTGACGGCGAAATGCTCAACTTTCCTTCTATCATGGCTAATAATAAGCAAAACATATAACAACTTAAAATTAATCGTTGGAACAACTAAGAAATCCATTGCCCAAATACCCTTTCTGTGATTTTCAAGAAATGTTTTCCAAGACTGCTTCTGTTTCTCTGTTGGGGTTTTGCGGATATTGTGAATGTATTTGGCAATTGTGTTTGGGGCAGGAACATTTGTGATAGCAAGGTCAATTAATCTCTCGTATATTTTTTCAGGTGAAAGCAAAGGGTTTTCCTTATGAATCGTTCTGATAAGAGCAATTGTTTCAGCAGAAATCTTTGGTCGTCCAGGTTTTCTTGACTTTATCGTCCAAAATATTTTAAATGCTTTCTTGCGCCAACCGATTACTGTTTCGGGCTTTACGAGAATTAAAGATGATTTCCAATTAGGAAATGTTTTTGATAACAAAACCCATAATTGACGAAATGCAGGATTGAAGAGTGGTTTGGGCATTTTGCGATTCAATATATTTTGTTGCACAATGGCTAATTGACTTCGAAGAGCCAAAATCTCCATATCTTTAGAAATGTCAGACATTAATCTCGTTTGAAAAAAACAAGCAACAATTTGGAACCAATTATTAAAATATAAAAAGATAGCTTTAAAATCAATCAAAATATAAACTCCTTAATAAACAAAAATATTTGAAATTTTTATAAGATTTCAAACAATATTGTAATTGAGGATGAAATAAAAATCAATACAGAAATGTTTTTTCTTTGTAGTTCAGTTGAAATATAATTATATTCATCCTATTTTCGTATGTAATGTTGGTTATTATTAGTTGACATTTTTAAAATCCAGTATATAATATTATTATAGATAATTGGAAAGAAGGGATAACAGATGCCATATACATTAGAACAGATAAAAGATAGAGTTTCAGAAGTTGCTGCTCGTTATGGTGTGCGAAGTGTATGCCTATTTGGTTCCTATGCAAGAGGTGAAGCAAGTTCAAGAAGCGATGTAGATTTGCTTGTTGACAAAGGTAAAATAAAGGGATTGTTTGCGCTTGCTGGGTTTATGTCTGATGTCGAAGAAACCCTTGGTATGCCAGTTGATATAGTTACTACGGATAGTCTAGATGCGAAGTTTCTTGAAAATATTAAGTCCGAGGAAGTGCTATTATATGAGTTCATCCAATAAAGATTTAATAATTATAAAACGTATTGAGCATTATTGTTTTCAGATTGAAGAAACTGTAAATCGTTTTGGGAATTCGTACGATGTTTTTGCGGAAGATTATGTTTATCAAAATTCCTGTGCAATGTGCATACTTCAAATTGGTGAACTTGTTGGGAATTTGTCTGAGGATTTTAAAACTACCTATAATGGAGTCCCATGGAAAAATATTAAAGGTATGCGTAATATTTTTGCTCATAATTATGGGAATATGAGCGTTCTTGCGACTTGGGAAACAATTACAGAAGATATACCAATGCTTAAAAGATATTGTAACAATATTATTGAAAAAAACGAACTATGAATTTTAAATAATTGCAACAATTTGGTTTGAAGAAATATTTCTACACAAACTATAAAGAAAGCTAATAGAGATATTTGAATTTAAAGATTTGTAGATAATTTAGTTCCAGATAAATTTATGCTTGAATTAAACCTCGATATTGTACCAAAGGTTTTAAGTAAAAGTATATTAAGTTAATTACAATAAATGGACTACTCGTTATTTTAGTTTTCTAACACTTTTTCTAACACTTTTCCAAGAAACGTGCAATTCAGGTATCATCACTATTGCGAGATTTTTTGTCAGAAAAATCCTTGCAAATGGCTTGAAATAAGGGTTTATGGAGGGCTAATATAATACAATGTAAATCAATATAATTGATTGTAATGAATGTATAATTGCCCTCATAACCCGAAGGTCATTGGTTCGAATCTTCTCTCCACAACCACAAGAAAAGCCAGTAAACAATTGGTTGCTGGCTTTTTTCTTTTTGTTATTTTGCTAAAACCTATGAGCTGATGTTTATTTGATGTTGATTTCTACAAAAGTTATTGTGGCAACCACCTATTTTTTATATAGTGGATAAAATTAAGCTTGTTTTTCCCTCGATAGTAAACCTACCCATAGAGGCACTTCAGATGATATAATAGTCATCCGTAGGTGCTGAAAGGTTGAAAAAGTTTGTGGACATATTACAGATAATTGGCCTTAAAGAAAACGGATTTTCTAATCGTGAAGTAGCTAAAATGGTTAAATGCAATAGAAAGACAGTATCCAAGTATTGGAATGAGTATTTAAACACAAGG
The DNA here is from genome assembly GCA_964455565.1 of uncultured Clostridiaceae bacterium. GTDB lineage: Bacteria > Bacillota > Clostridia > Monoglobales > Firm-18 > CAYVWT01. The sequence goes on from CAYVWT010000033.1 coordinate 13,687, forward strand.
AGTATTCCAGAATATGGGACATTACTTTTTATATAATTTGTGGGAGTGTTACTTCTGGGCAAATTAAATTATTAAGCTGACCTAAATATATATGTGGCTTGTTTTTGCCGTGGAAATCACTGCCACCTGTTACATTAAGGTTATGCTTTTTGCAATATTTTAAATATTTATCTGTTTCTTCTTTTGTATGCTCGCTATAATAACATTCAACACCCCAAAGACCATAACTTTTTAATTCTAATAAAAGGTTTTCAAGGGTATAATCGTTTAAATTAAGATATTTAGGATGTGCTAATGAAGTTACTGCACCAATACTTGTAGCAAAATCTATTACCTCCTTTGGTGA
>CAYVWT010000034.1:0-13780 GCA_964455565.1 uncultured Clostridiaceae bacterium
TGAATTCAGCAATTTTTCAAATTCTGATTCCTCTACCTCAATTCTTGCTAAATCGTTATGATGTCTTACTCGAAGCTGAACAAAGCCTAAATCAAATAAAAACTGTTCTGCTTGCTCTACCATATTTAGTTTTTCCTTTGTTATTTCATCGCCATATGGGAACCTTGAAGAAAGGCATGCAAACGACGGCTTAGCCCATGTTGGAAGCCCTAATTCCTTTGATAATTCTCTTATATCACTTTTTGTGAGATTAGCTAAACGGAGTGGGCTAATTATGCCAAGCTCCTTTGTAGCTTGCATTCCAGGGCGATAGTCACCCTCGTCGTCAACATTAGATGCTTCTACAATATTTTCTATCCCATATTCAACTGCAACATCCTTAAGCTTTGTATAAAGCTCCTTTTTACACAAATAACATCTGTTTGCAGGGTTGCTCGAAAATCCTTCAACATCTAATTCCTCTGATGTAACAATAATATGTTTAATCTTTATTTGCTTTGCAAATTCTTTTGCATCGTTTAATTCCCTTTGCGGATAAGAATATGATGTTGCAGTAACCGCAACAACCTTATCCCGGAGCACGTCACAGGCAACCTTTGCAAGAAATGTGCTATCAACACCGCCAGAGTATGCAATTAAGAGGCTGTCATATTCAGACAAAACCTCTTTTAATTTCAACAATTTATTTAATAATTGTGACATTTTTCCTCCAAAATATTAATTCTTTAGAAACTCGTTATACACCTCTCGTTTTGGTATTCCACGCAGTTTTGCAACGTGAATGGTTGCTTCTTTTTTATCCATTCCTGCATCTATAAACTGCTTTACGTGGTCTTTTATTGAAAGGTCAAATACTTGCTCTTCAACTAATGCGCCACTCACTACAATAACAAATTCTCCACGAGGCTCTTTATTATTGAAATGTTCTATCAAAGTCGATATATCATTCCTCAAAACTTCCTCGAATTTTTTTGTTAACTCACGGCAAACTGCTATTTTTCTGTCGCCAAAAACTTCAAGCATATCAGCAAGAGTTTTTAGGAGCTTATGTGGTGCTTCGTAAAATATTAACGTCCGTATGTCCTTTTTAAGCCTTTCAAGCTGTGCAATTCTTTCAGTCTTCTTTGCGCTTAAAAAACCCTCAAAGGAAAAGTTTTTAGAAGAAATCCCCGATAAAACAAGTGCAGTAGCAAAAGCTGTTGCACTTGGAATAACGGTAAACTCTATATTATTTTGTATGCAAAGCGTAACTAAATCTTCGCCTGGGTCAGATATTGCAGGCATTCCTGCATCAGACACCAATGCAATATTTATGCCACTTTTAAGCTTTGATATTAACTGCAAGCCTTTTTCTTTTTTGTTATGCTCGTGATAGCTTGTTTGAGGCGTTTTTATATCAAAATGATTAAGTAATTTCAAGGTATGACGTGTATCCTCAGAGGCTATTAAATCAACACTTTTAAGTGTTTCTATAGCCCTAAAAGTCATATCATCTAAATTACCTATCGGTGTGCCTACAATAAAAAGCATAACTATATTTTATCGCAAATAAGCTTGCCCATTTCCACTGTGCCAACCTTTGTGCAACCCTCGCTAAATATGTCTGCTGTTCTGTAATTTTCTGCTAATACTGCATTTACTGCATCATCAATACATTTCGCTTCTTCAGTTAAGCCAAATGAATAATCAAGCAACATTGCAACAGAAAGTATTGTTGCTATTGGGTTTGCTAAGTTTTTACCTGCGATGTCTGGTGCACTACCGTGGATTGGCTCATACAAGCCTCTTGATGTAACACCAGTTGATGCAGATGCAAGCATACCAATTGAGCCTGTTATCATACTTGCCTCGTCAGATAAAATATCTCCAAATAAATTACTTGTAAGCATAACATTAAACTGTGCAGGGTTACGAACAAGTTGCATTGCAGCGTTGTCTACAAGTATATTTATAACTTGAACTTCTGGGTATTCCTTTGCTACTTTTGCAACAGTTTCACGCCATAGACGTGAGCTTTCCAAAACATTTGCTTTGTCTACTGAATGAACAACCTTGTTTCTGCCCATTGCTATTTCAAAAGCAGTTCTTGCTATTCTTTCAATCTCGCCTATTGAATAACGCTCTGTATCATATGCGCTGTCGCCATCTCGTCCACGCTCACCGAAATAAATACCACCAGTAAGCTCACGAACTACAACAATGTCAAAACCCTCTTCAATTATGCTGTCTTTTAGTGGAGATGCTGCTGCAAGAGGCTTGTATACCTTTGCAGGGCGAATATTTGCGAAGCATTCAAGACCTGCACGAAGCCCTAACAAACCTTGCTCTGGGCGAACCTTTGCAGTTGGATCATCCCATTTCGGCCCACCCACTGCGCCTAAAAGAACAGCATCAGCAGCTTTGCAGGCTTCTAAAGTTGCATCTGGTAGTGGTGTGCCAAATTCATCAATAGCACAACCACCCATTTTTACATAGTTAAGGTGAAATGTATGCCCAAATTTTTCTTCGATTTTTTTAAGAACTTTTATACCCTCACCAATTATTTCAACGCCAATTCCGTCGCCTTCGATTACTGCAATATTCTTTATCATTATTTCTCACTCACTTTTGATTTGATATATTCTATTTCGCCGCCTGCTTTTATTATTTCTTGCATAAATTCAGGGAATGGCTCGGACGAATATGTTTTGCCTGTTGTATTGTTAACAATTTTGCCTGTTGCTAAATCAATCTCTAATTCGTCTCCCTCATTCATTTGTTCAAGAATTTCAGAACATTCCAATATTGGAAGACCAATATTGATAGAATTACGATAGTAAATACGAGCAAATGATTGCGCTATAACGCACGAAATGCCAGAACCTTTAATCGCTATCGGTGCATGCTCTCTTGATGAACCACAACCAAAGTTGCGGCCTGCTACCATTATATCTCCTACCCTAACTTTATCAACAAAAGTTGTATCAATATCCTCCATACAATGCTTTGCAAGCTCTACTGGGTCGATTGTATTTAGGTATCTTGCAGGAATTATTACGTCTGTGTCTATATTATCACCAAATATTTGTACTTTACCTACTAATTTCATAATAAGAACCCTTGCCTTTCTGACTCACAAAAATTTGTGGAAATTTCCATCCGCACTTATCGTGAGCCAGATAAGGCGTTAAGATGGGTATAAAAATTAAGTTTTATGGTTGAGAAATTATGCCTGTAATAGCACTTGCCGCCGCTACTGCTGGGCTTGCAAGGTACACTTCGCTTTCAACGTGTCCCATTCTACCTATAAAGTTTCTATTTGTTGTAGCTACGCATTTTTCACCCTTTGCAAGTATGCCCATATGTCCACCAAGGCATGGTCCGCAGGTTGGTGTTGAAACAGCTGCGCCAGCTTCAACGAGAATTTGAATTAATCCCTCATTTATTGCATCAAGATATATCTTTTGTGTTGCAGGGAATATTATACAACGTACTCCATCTGCGATTTTCTTACCCTTTAAGATTTCAGCAGCTATGCGTAAATCTTCAATTCTGCCATTTGTGCAAGAGCCGATAACTACTTGGTCAACTTTAATTTCGCCAAGGTTTGCAACAGTTTTTGTGTTTGATGGTAAATGTGGGCAAGATACAGTATAGTCAAGTGTAGATAAATCAATCTCTACTGTTTGAGCATAGTGTGCATCCACGTCTGCCTCTACTATTGTATAAGGTTTTATTGAATGTGCATTAATATATTCCAAAGTTAAATCATCAACTGGGAATATTCCGTTTTTCGCACCTGCTTCAATCGCCATATTAGCAATTGTAAAACGGTTATCCATACTTAATGAAGAAACACCCTCGCCTGTAAATTCAAGCGACATATATGTAGCGCCATCAACACCAATTAAGCCAATAAGGTGAAGAATTAAATCTTTACCACTTACATATTTTGTAGTTTTACCTTTTAGAACAACCTTTATAGCCTCTGGAACCTTAAACCACATCTCGCCAGTTGCCATTCCTGCTGCCATATCTGTGCTACCTACACCAGTTGAGAAAGCACCAAGTGCACCATAAGTGCAGGTGTGTGAATCTGCCCCGATTATTACTTCGCCTGCTGTAACTAAACCTTTTTCAGGTAATAGAGCATGCTCGATACCCATTTGTCCTACCTCAAAGTAGTTTTTAATTTCATATTTCTTTGCAAATTCACGAACAATCTTTGCCTGTTCAGCGGATTTAATATCCTTATTTGGGCAGAAATGGTCAGGAACAAGTGCTATTTTCTCCTTGTGAAAAACCTTTGAAAGACCAATTTTCTCGAACTCCTGAATTGCAAGTGGTGACGTAATATCGTTACCAAGCACCATATCAAGACGCGCACTAATAAGCTCACCAGCCTTTACACTTTCAAGCCCTGCGTTCTTTGCTAAAATCTTTTGTGTCATTGTCATTGCCATTATTTGCACACCTCCTAAAATATATATTTTTCTATTATACAATATTTTTACCTTTTTTGCAATAATTAATTTATGTCTACAATTTACAAAAAATATGCTTTTTAACATTTACACTATTGTCTAAAAAGTGTATAATAGGTTAATACTTATTTATGAGGTGATAATTATCAAAAAATTTAGGCTTATTAATTTACTAATTGCAGTTATAATTATATTATCAATTCCAAATGTTTCTGCAGCAAGGTTAGACGTAATTTATCAAAAGGTTACCGAACAGGTTTTATCAGATGGTGTTACTCAGACGAATTATAAAATGCTTGCAACAGTTGGCTGGATTAACGCAAATGTTATTAAGGCTGATTTATCAAAAAAATATCTTGATATGCGCCCCATTTTTTCTGACAATGGCACATCTAACCGTGTTACAGTAAACACACTTGCAAAGCAAAATAATTCTATTGCCGCAGTTAATTCAGACTTTTTTAATTGGGGAAAAGACGAGAGCAAAGCAAGCCCGATTGGTCTTTTAGTGCGTGATGGAAAGCTCCTTTCCTCGCCTGCAAATAATGATGAAATGGCGGCACTTTTTCAAGGCAACGACAAACTATTATCAATATCATATCCAACCTCTTACACAACTATTACAGCGCCTAATGGCAAAAGCGAGGTTGTAAAATTTATTAATAAATATGATCCACTCGATAATATAGTAATATATGATAATACATTTAACAAAAAATCTCTTGGCTCGAAAGATGGTATATGCGAGGCTGTTGTTGAAAATGGAATTTTAAAGGAAATACGCAAGGATATGGAGCCTTTTGATATACCAAATAATACTTATGTTATTACTTTTTTAACTGATTTTTCTACATTTATGCTGGATAATTTCAAAGTAGGTGACAAGGTTGTTTTAGATATTAGCCTTACACCTAATTTGAGTGATATTAAAAATGCAGTTGGTGGGGGAACTCAGCTTGTTACCGAGGGGCAACCTGCTAAAATAACCCACAAGGTTGATGGTATTCACCCTCGCACAGCAGCAGGAATTGATAAAACTGGCAAAATTCTTTACCTTATTACTGTTGATGGTAGGGGCGTTTCACGTGGCATTTCGCTTGAAGCACTTACTGAATTTATGATTACACTCGGCATATATGACGGCATAAATTTAGACGGTGGTGGCTCTACAATGATGGCTACTCGTCCGCTTGGGCAGGCAACTGCCACGGTTGCAAATGTTCCGTCAGAATATAGACCTATTTCAAATGCAATTAGCATTTTTTCCAATGCACCAAAGGGCAAGCTACTTGGGATTACAACAAAATCAACACAAGAAACTATTTTTAATAATACCTCGTGCAAGCTTACAACCCTTGCATATGATGAATATTATAACCCAATAGAAATTGACAAAAATGCTGTAAATTATTCCGTTAGTGGTGTTAGTGGCAGTTTTCAAGGTAATATTTTTAAGCCAACTTCAAGTGGTCTTGCAAAAATTACCGCAAATTATGGTGGGGTTAGCGCAAGCCAAAAAATAATTGTACTTGGCGAGCCAAACTCCCTAAAAATTTCACCAAGTGAGGTTGACCTTAACAAAAGCACAGCTATTTCTGTTACAGGTAAGGATAAAGACGGATATTCAGCGCAAATTAACCTTAGTGATTTAAAAATTACTCTTGATAAAAAAATTGCTGTAATATCAGGTGATAAAGTTGTTAAAAACGCAGATGGTAGCACTATTCTAACAGTTTCACTTGGGGAAGTGAAAACTAACGCCCTTGTTTCGACAGATTTAGCAGGCAAAAAAATTAAAGCTCCAAACAATGTTTTCATTGCTGATTATTTAAAAACTGCAACGGTTGATGTAAACGACACTTTCACAGTTTTTGGCGATGTGCCACAGCCAACAAATTTGTTTCAAAATTTAATAATGAATAAATCAATGACAACACTAAGCAAATATCAAAACCACTTTTTCGTAGGCGATATTGACAAAAAACTAACAGAAAATGCAAAAGGTAGCTCGGTCGTAACACTTGGCTTTGGTGATAAAAAAGACGATAATTCACATTATATTTGGCTTAACAACCGTGATGGTGGGCTTCGTGCAACAGCCCCTGAGCAATGGAAATGGCTTATTGAAAAGGTTTCAAATACGGATAAAAACAATGTGTTTATATTCCTACCAAAAGACGTTTTTGGTGATGGCTTTACAGATAGCTTAGAGGCAGACGCATTTTTCGAGGTTCTAAATCAAAACCTTATCCAAAAAGGCAAAAACTGTTTTGTGTTTGCAAATGGCACTATAACAAATTCTCGAAGAATTAACGGTGTGCGCTATATTACAACAGGTGGAATTGTCGACACAACAGTTAAAGGCTTTTTGCAGGATATGGCAAAGACAAAATATGTCACTGTTACTGTAAACGCAAGTAGTGTGAACTATGATTTTAAAAATGTGTTTTAATAAAAAAGAAGTGCACTCCATAAATTATGGAGTGCACTATTTTTTTATACTGTTGGAACAAAATCACCATCATCAACAATTTCTGGTGTTCCACTTAATTTATTATACAAATTAGAATATGTAGTAGCCGCATACGGTGCAAGCCAAAGGAAGCCAATTCCAAGGGTTAAACAACACAGTAAACCCCAGCCTATAAAACTTAAACCTAAAACAAAAATATCGCCTTTATAGCCTTGCGTAATTCTTTTACTTTCTTTGATAGCATCCATAATTCCTATGTTATGATTATCTGCTATTATGTAAAATGCCATCGAATAGCTAAGCGAAGCAATAATTCCAGGAATTATAAGTAATAATGACCATAACAATGTAAACAGTCCAACCATAAAATTCAAACCAAAAGCCTTCCAATAAATTGAAAACCCATCAAATAAATCACTTATACTTGTATGTTGGTTTCTCGAAATTTGCAAAAATGCTTTAATATAGCCCATCATCAAAGCAGGTTGCGACAAGATATAAGCAAAATAAAAAACAAAAACTATAGCATATACGAATAAATCAAATGACGTGTACTCTAAGATGTTAAGCACCTGCAAACTTTCAATAAGAATGAAAAAAACAAAACATATCCCAATTGCAGTTCCCCATTTACCACGTAGAGAGTCTTTTGCAGATTGTTTCAGTTCCGAGCGATTAATTATCAAAATAATTCCTCCTTAAATTTGGATTAATTGCAATATATTACTTCCATATTGTACTATAATAATATTATTTTTGCAACAGATTTATTACATACTTTTTAAATCCTTTGCAACAGGAAGTTTTATAATAACCTCTGTTCCTTTTTCATACTCGCTGTCAATCTTTATTGTTCCACCGTGCAGACGTATTATTTCCTGTGCAATTGCAAGCCCAAGCCCTGTTCCTCCACTTTCACGAGTTCGTGCCTTATCAACCCTGTAAAACCTTTCAAATATCCTCGGTAAGTCTTTTTCGGGTATTCCAATTCCGTTATCCCTTATTTTTATATACACTTCATTGTATAAATACCCTGCGTACACATCAATTTTTCCTGCATCTGGCGTATATTTTATTGCGTTTGAAATTATATTTGTTATAACCTGCTCAATTCGGTCAAGGTCTGCATATATTATTGGAAGCTGAGTTGCAGGGCTATATGTTATGGTATGCTTATGATTTTTTGCGTCCAAAGACATTTTTGCAACTATATCTCGGATTAAATCGTCTAACGAAAAATGAGTTCTATGTGTGGCTAATTTATTATGGTCCAAGCTACTGAGGGTTAAAAGGTCTTTTACTATACGTGTCATTCTGTCAACCTCTCTGTTAATTACGCTTAGGAATTTACCCTCTTGCTCATTTTCACTGCTTTCTAACAATGTTTCAGCATAGCTTTTTATGGTAGTTAGTGGTGTTCTAAGCTCGTGCGAAACATTTGCAACAAACTCTCTGCGTGACATTTCAAGGCGCTGTGCCTCTGTAACATCTTGTATTACAACAACCACACCACTCAATTTTTCATTATCAACCTTAAAGGTTGCAAAATATGCTCTAAAATTCTTGCCACCAATGTCCAAATCACGTTCTATCGTTGCAAAATGCTCTAAATATATCATTTCTGCCATACAAATATCAGCATTTAATTTATCAAAATATTCATCAAAAATTATCGCCTTTTCGTCCTCAATTCCAAGCATACTTTTTGCCGCTGGGTTTATATGCATTATATTTTGGTCGACATTAAATGCCATTACTCCATCGGTCATATAGCGAAGCACAGTTTCCAATTTATTTTTTTCCTGTGCTATTTCGTCAAGTGAATTTTTCACCATTGAAGCCATATGATTAAACGTTCGTGCGAGCTTCCCAATTTCGTCCTTTGCCTTTATATCTATGCGTGAATCAAACTCTCCCTCTGCAAGGCGAGCCGCTTTGTTTGTAAGGTTTGTTATCGGTCTTGTAATTGTTTTGGACATAAAAAATCCAAGAATAACTGAAATAAATATACCTATAAAAAGCGCCTGTGCGACAATTGTTAAAATGGTTCTTATCATTTCCAAAAGCTGTTCTTTATTATCCTTAACATATATTATGTAGCCACCATTTGTGCCCTCAATCGGCAGGGCAAAATCAAGAAAAGGTATATCTGTTGGCACAGAATTACCAATTTTATCTGCCATTGCAGATATTATATTCCCTGTCTTTTGTATAACTGCTCCCTCATCTGAGCCTGCAATGAAATTTGCATTTTTTTTATCCAAAATATAATAGTTTCTGTTTGTATTTATACCCAATCTACCTGAGTATAAGTCAAGCAGCTCTTTAAGGCGTTTTTCAGGGTTAGGAGAATTAGAAGCAACCTGCAATTGCTCTGTAAGCTCGCTTGAAAAAGCACGAGTCATCTCCTGCTTGAAATTATCATGATAAAATGCTGCAATTCTGTCCTGCAAAAATGTGCCAAACACAATCATTACAGCAACAACAAGCAAAACAAACATACTAACTATTTTCCATTGAATAGATTTAAACAATTTTTATCTCCATTTCTGCTACAGTCGAAATGAATTCTCCCTTGCACAACCAAAAAGTTGTAAAATAACTTTTTTATGGGATAAAATTCATTTAATTCGCCCGTGCCATTTATTTTTTTAGTGTCTAAAAAATAGGCACATGGGCAAAGTCTTTCAGACTTATTACCTCTAATTCCTTTAACTTTTGAAGTGCTTTTCCTCTGTGGCTTATTTTATTTTTAATTTCTGTTGGAATTTCAGCGGAAGTCATATTATACTCTGGCAAATAAAACAAAACATCATAGCCAAAGCCACCATCACCCTTCATTTCATAGCCAATTTCACCTTCAAATTCACCACGAACCCACTCACGTCTACCATCTGGAAACGCAAGGGCTAATGCACATACAAACCTTGCACTTCTGTTATTTTCGTTTTCCATAGCATTCAGCAGTTTATAATTATTGTCGTTATCTGTTGCATTTTCACCTGCATAACGTGCAGAATAAACGCCAGGCGCACCCTTTAAAGCATCAACCATAAGCCCACTATCGTCTGCAAGGGTTACTTCATTGCAAATTTTCATTATTTCCTCTGCCTTTTTCATCGCATTGCCCTCAAAGGTGTCCTTATCCTCTACTACATCAATATCTATTTTCATATCCTTCATTGATACAACTTCCCAATTTGTATACGCAAGGATAGCCCTTATTTCACGCATTTTTCCCTCGTTTTTTGTTGCAACTACTAATTTCATAATTTCACCCCAATTCAATTATTCCATAATATATTTATGATGTCAATAAAAATAAAAAAGTTTCCGTTTGAAACGTCAACCCCCTGCCCCCAATCTTGGGGGATTAGGGTGAACTTTTATGAAACTCGGAACCTTACAACATAAATGTTGTAATTTCCTATCGTTATAAAAAAAGAGCCTGCAAAAAAATGCAAGCCCTTTAAAAATCAAACTATCTTTTTAGGTAAACTGGAAGTCCCTTTTCGTAAATAACTTCATTTTCACCTTGGATAAGTGGTAGCATATAGTCAATTGCAGGTTGCAAAATATCATTACCCTCTTCGTTTATCCACTCGCGAGGAACAATTCTCTCAACATTTGCAATTTTCGATATATCAGCTGAATGTATTTCAACCTTGTATGGGTCTTCAGAAACACGTTTAAAGTACATCATCATTCCTGTTTCACCGCTAACTGCAGCCTTAACACCTGCTGTACCGATTTGTTCAGCCTCTGTAATGTCAGTTTGTGAAGCAGTATGTGCGCCACATCTTTGTAGTAGGCTAAATTCTATGCTTCTAACCTTCCAACCAAATTTAGAATGAATTAAATCTGAAAGCACACGAGCAGTACCAGATAATTGTTTGTGTCCAAAGCTGTCAACTATATCTGCTGTTGCTCCCTCACAAACATATTTGCCTTCTTCAGTTTTTATACCCTCTGAAACAACAGCAATTACGTTTTTATGAGTTTTGCTAACCTTTTCAACATCTGCTAAAAACTTTTCAACAGAGAATGGAAGCTCTGGTAAATATATAAGATGAGGAGAAGTTTCTTTACCGCCTCTTGCAAGAGCAGCAGCTGCTGTTAGCCAGCCAGCATTTCTTCCCATTATTTCAACTATTGTAACTGTGTTGCTGTCATAAACCTGTGCATCTCTTGCAACCTCACGAAGGCTTGTTGCAATATATTTTGCTGCCGAACCAAAGCCTGGTGTATGGTCTGTAACTGCAAGGTCATTATCTATTGTCTTTGGCACACCAATAATATTAATTGGGTATCCAATTTGCTTTGCATATGTTGATAATTTATGAACAGTATCCATTGAATCGTTACCGCCAATATAAAAGAAATATGCGATATTATTCTTTTTAAATACTTCGAAAATTTTATCAAATGTTTCGTCAAATTCCTTTGGAAGCTTTTTGCGACACGAGCCTAAATAAGCTGCTGGTGTGTTAATTAAAAGAGCAAGTTGATGTGGGTCTGCAAATCTTTCTGAAAGATTTACCAATTTTTCTGCTATAACACCCTCGATACCGTGTTCTGCACCATAGATTGTTTCTATAGCATCTGTCGCTGCTAATGCGCCCTTTATTACCCCTGCAAGTGATGCATTAATAACAGTAGTTGGTCCACCTGATTGTCCTACTATTGCGTTTCCTTTAAGCATTTGTTTATACCTCCTTAATATTCTTTTAATATTATATGTTATTTTTAATAAAAATGCAAAATATTTTTTTATAATTAAAGGATTTTTGTGCAACACTGTCGAATATGTACAACATAAAGCGTAAGCTTTTAGACATTATATGGAGGTGTTTCCAATGGTTAGTATAACTATTAAAGAAATAACATACGGAAAATGGGGCAGATGTGTTGAGATTACAAACGGTGAAATCGACCTTGTTGCTACTCTTGATTTTGGTCCAAGAATTATACGTTTCGGTGTTGTAGGTGGTCCAAATGAATTTTTTGAAGATGTAAACGATGAATTAAGTGTAAAGGGCAACGAATTTGATATTTTCGGTGATGAGGGTTATTGGCATATTTACGGTGGTCACAGGCTTTGGACAAGCCCAGAGGCACTTCCAAGGTCATACTACCCAGACAATGAGCCTGTAACTTATACTGTAATACCAAATGGCGTTCGCCTTACCCCTCCACCACAAGCGTGGAACGAGCTTCAAATGGAATTAGATGTTACAATTACTGATAATGGGCTTGTAAATGTTGAACACAGAATAACAAATATCGGTGCTTGGGAAGCTGAATTTGCTCCGTGGGCACTTACCGTTATGAGAATTGGCGGTCTTGAAGTTATTCCACAGCCAAAAAAAGATACTGGACTTCTTGGAAACCGTATTTTAGCACTTTGGCCGTATACAGAAATGGGTGATTCTCGTGTAAACTGGGAAACAGATTTTATTACGCTTCGTCCTTCTGCACAGGCAACTAATGCTTTTAAATTTGGAATAAATAATGAACACGGCTATGCAGCATATTTCAACCATGGAAATTTGTTTATTAAACGCTATTCACCAGTACAAGGTGGGTGTTACCCAGATGGTGGAGTTTCATTTGAAACATATACAAACAGTAAAATGATTGAAATAGAAACACTTGGCGAGCTTAAAAAGGTTAAGCCAAGCGAAACAGTTACACATACCGAAACTTGGGAGCTGATTGCTAATGTTTCCGAGCCAGAATCGATTGATGAAATAAAAGATGTTTTATGTCAATATATTAAATAAAATCAGCTTTATCAGAGGTGAAAACCCGTGTGCTAAGGTATGATAGGTTAGCATTTTCGAAACCAGTTAAAAATTCAAGCTTATAAGCGTGCAGTGCCTGGTATTTTCGGCTGCACGCTTTTTTATCTAATTTTCCATACTTTCCATCGCCAACAAGTGGGTGATTAATCGATGCAAAATGTGCCCTTATCTGATGTGTTCTGCCCGTTATAAGCTCTACCTCAATAAGCGCAGTATCCACATTTTGCTTAATTACCTTATATGCTGTTACAATTTTTTGCGCACCTTTTTGAGGCTTGTTGCTTACATAAACCTTGTTTTGCTTGCTGTCCTTAAACAAATAACCCTCTAAAACGTCCTGTGTTTTCTCCATATTCCCTACTACTAACGCTAAATACTTTTTAGTTACCATTCTATGCTTTATTATATCGTTCATTTCCCGAAGTGATTGTGCATTTTTCGCCGCAATAACTATACCACTCGTGTTTCGGTCAATTCTGTTACACAGCGCAGGGGCAAAGCTATTTTCATCATCTGGGTTATATTCATCCTTCTGCATCAAATAAACATGCAATTGTGCAATTAATGTATTAACACTTCCGTTATCATCATTATGCACAACCGTACCAGCTTTTTTATCTATAAAAATTACATTATCGTCTTCATATACCACGTCAAAATCTGGCTTTATATGGTCTAATACTGCCTTTGGCTTTTGCTCGAAAAAGTCATCATTTATATACATCTCTAAAAGGTCGCCCTCTGCAAGCATATAATCAACCTCTGCTCGCTTGCCATTTACCTTAATTCTCTTTTTGCGAATGTTTTTATAAATTAATGATGTAGGCATTGCAGATTTAAAATATTTATGCAAAAATTTATCAATTCGTTGCCCTGCATCATTTTTATTAACGGTTACTGCCCTCAAATTAATCACCTCCTCATTATTATAGCATAAATTTTCAAAAATTGAACAAAAATATTATAAGGTGATGAATTTGAGAATAAAAAGTCTTGGCTATACCTTCATTTGTTTAATGTTACTACTCTCTTGTAGAATT
>CAYVWT010000035.1:0-13722 GCA_964455565.1 uncultured Clostridiaceae bacterium
GATGATACTTGGCGGGTAGCTGCCTGGGAAAGTAGGTCGTTGCCAGAGTAAAAAAAGGACAGTAGAATTTTTAATTCTACTGTCCTTTTTTGTATGTACAAATATATTGAGGTTTTTGGATTTATATGGTATTATAGGAATTACAAGTAATAATAGCACAGAAGAACTATCCGTTGAGGTCCAAGTCATACAATTACAATCACCTCAATGATGTAATTAATATGCACAAACTAATTTTATTTAGAGGAGAGATAATGTGAAAAGAATACTGATATTATTATTTATGGTATTAATTATATTTTGCTCTTGTGAGCCGAATAGATTAAAAAACACAGATAATGATGATATTGTAATTGATTCAAAAATACCAGCAACATCTGATGTTTCTAATAAATTTATCACACCTAATCCAACAGTAGGAAATGAAGTTGATTATAAATTAATTAAAGAAAATACAACGGACGAATATAGATATTATTCTCCTGATGGAAAAAAATATATTAGAGAATTTGTAGCTGGAAATGACGGAGATTATTTTATTGTGAAGGCTTTTTTGAGTGATACCCAAAGACAATTAGGAGAAAAAAACTTATTTGCAGACTGGAAGAAATATTCATTTCCAAAGGGTGGGATTTGGGTTAATAATGATGAAGTTATTATTAATGGAGAGTATATTTATAATACCAATTCCAATTCTAAGCAGGAATTTAATATATCTTCTGTACTTAAAGAAGGTATGAGAGTAGAAAATTATTCATTAAATAAAAGCTGTAATAAGATTGCATATACCTTAGTTGGGAATTACAAAATAATGGTTTATATATATGATATATCAGATAAGAAATGGGAATTTGCTTGTGGAAAAGACTTTGAATATAAAGATACAAGTCCCTATGAATATAATATTGCATGGAGTTTGCAAGATGAAATATACTTTGATGCACATTATTATAAACTGTATAAATATAATACAAAGGATAAAACCGTAAAGCTATATAAAGATAAATGTACATTAAAAGCATTTTCTCCTAACTTTAAATATATATTAATAAATCTCCAAAATAGTGAAAAGAATCTAATTATTGATATCGATTCTGGAAAAGAAGTAATGGGATTTGATTCGAAATCTTACAGTTGGTTAAATAATGATATGCTTGCATATTCAAAAGGGGATAGAGAGATTATAATTCATTCAGTTAACCAAAAAAATGATTTGAAATCATTTGAGTTTGAAGATAATGATTTTAAAGTAAACAGGGTTGATATTCATTACAATAACTATGTTTTCTATGCTTATAACCAAAAGACTGATAAAACTAACTTGTATCAAATTAATTATAAATAAAAGACGACACTTGGTGACATGCATTTTTTATAACTCTTTTACAAACACATGGGGACATTTCTTTTGTGTCCATCTCCTTGTGCCAAAGTAAAAACCCCCACCATAACCACAAATTTGTGGTTATGGTGGGGGTTAATTATTATAATACCATACCTCTATATTCCTGTATCTGACGTTGGAACTGATGTCACCGTTGGTGTTTGCGTTGGTGTTGTAGTTACAGTTGGTTTTGCACTTGGTTCTGGGCTTGTTGATGGTGCTGGTGTATTTGTAGGAGCCCCAGTTTCTGTTGGTGGTGGGGTTGGGGTTTGCTGTGCTATTGCTTGTGCTTCCTGTGCCCCAGAAATCTGTATTAGCCTTTCCATTGGGTTGTATACGCTACGGTGTAGGAATACTCGTTTTTCTTCTGCGCCATTCCTCCAGTAGACCTTGTATGTATCGACTGTTGCACCATCTTGCCCCTTTTGTTTTACTATTGTTTTTCCGTATGGGACATCTGGTGACACTTCTGTTCTTTCCTCAAAGGATTTAGTGCTAATAGTGTTATTCAAAATAGAAATTTTTACGTCTTTATCTGCTTTTGTTCCTAAAATTTTAATTGTAAGCTTACCCCCACCCATTGTGGTAATAACTTTTAAAGGATATGCAGTGTTATTTCTAAATACATAATCTTGCACACCATAGGCAACGGTTGCATCCTGCCCAAACGGCATATATGCAACGGTGAACTGATGGTTTGCACGTTTTACTGTTTGTAAATCTGCATATAGTTGCGCAGTATAAAGAGTTGATGAAACTTGACAAATTCCACCACCTGCACCTTGCTCTGCCTTGCCGTTAATAAATACGGTAGCGTCCTTGAAGCCTCTTTCGTAAGTGCGTTCGCCAACTACTTGATTAAACGAGAAATCTCTCTCTGGTGCAATTATAACACCGTTTACAGCCCTAGCAGAAAGCATTACATTTTGTGTTCTCTCTGCCAATGATGAGTTATAATTAGTGGTTTGCTCGCCTAAAACGTCGGCAAACATTTTCGCTTGAAATTGGTCTGTCGTAATTTTCGGCATTATAGTTGTAATTGAAAGCTCAAATATTTTTTCGCCCTTTGAAAGATGCTGTGCAAGTAGGTTTTTATCGATAGAAATACCAACCTTGTGTGGCTCGATAACAGGCTTGTTGTTTACAATTGTGCAGGTTGCATTAACTGGGTCACGCTGAATTCTTTTGTATATTAAATCAACATCGTCTGTGGTGAAATTACTACGTATTTTAACTGAAATAGGGTCAAATGTCCCGTTTTCGATGCTTTGCAGTATCGCAAGATGTGTTGCATCTACATCAACGATTACAGCATCTTTCGTTAAATCAACCTTAACTACATCTAACTTTGGCGATAGCTCGAAAATACTGTTGCTACTTTCAATTCGCTCTGCGAAAGAGGTTATTTTTGAATTTATCGAGGCATCGTCCTGTGTTATATTAAAAGTAATATTCTTTTTAGCTAAAATATCTGCAAATCTTTTTAATATATTTCCATCTCTGCCAACGCCGAGCGCCTTATCTACGGTGGTATTAACATTTACTGAAAAATTGCCCAGTATATCTAAATCGAAAACCTCGTTTTGATATATAATGTTAATTTTCTTACCAGACGAAGCATTTTCAAATGCTTGTGTAACGGTGTTTGAAGCCTGCTCCCTCGTCATTCTGCCAAGTGGAGTGCCACATAAGGTAACATTGGGGTACACATTGGCATACGAAAGTACAACGATTGAAAAAGCAATCGAGGCAACAATTAATAAGCTTATAATAGCTATAACAGAAACTTTTATTGGTGTAAAAGTGTTCTTTGTATCATTTTGTAGAATTGGCATAGGTAACCTCACTTATAATTATATCAATCGTATGGGAAACGCTGATTTAATGGAGCATTTCAAAATTTTGCGAAAAAACTTGCGCTCCTTTAGACTTTTTTTACTGTGAAATAACAAAATGATTCAAAAAAAGCCCCCAATACGCTTGTTTTTTCGCCGGCTTGCCTAAAATTTTTCAAAGCCTTTGAATTAATCAGCGTTTCCTTTGATATATATGAGCTTTAAGACAATTGTATTACGATTTTTATTTATTTTAATACTTTTGTAGCTCCACTATATACAAGCCCACGAGTACAGTCTATAGTAATAAGTGTGCCAGTTTTAAGTATTTTTGTAGCTCCCTTTGCGCCTGTGATAACTGGAATATCAAGAGCCATACCAACAATAGCAGCGTGGCAACCAAGGCCGTCCTCCTCCACTATAATACCCTTTGCTTTTTTGATAACTGAAAGAAAATCGTTGGTTGTTTTGTCTAAAACTAATATATCCCCCTCTTGGAAAATCCTTGCAGCCTCTGAGGGGGATTTTGGAATACAAACGTTTCCGATAGCAGATGAAGAGCTTGTACCAACACCACGAACTAAAACATCACCAACCAAATGAACCTTTAATATGTTAGTGGTACCACTTACACCAACAGGAGCGCCGGCAGTAATAACAACCAAATCACCATTTTTCACTAAGTTTGTTTTCATTGCACGCTGAACAGCATGCTCGAAAAGATGGTCTGTCGTGTCCTTTTCCTCTGAAAGTATTGGCATAACACCCCAGCAAAGAGCAAGCTGTCTATATACCTTTGGAATAGGGGTTGCGCAAATTATTGGGTTAATAGGCCTAAATTTTGAAACCATACGAGCTGTGTGCCCAGAACGAGAAACAGTAATAATAGCAGCGACGTCTAAATCGTGTGCTGTCATACAAGTAGCATGGCTTATAGCGTTTGTAATATTTGTTTCAAAGGCAAAGTTTATGTTGTTGAAGCGTTTTTTATAATCGATAGCACTTTCGGTGCGTTCTGCAATTCTTGCCATAGTTTCAACTGCCTCTACTGGGTATTTACCAACAGCAGTTTCACCAGAAAGCATAATAGCACTTGTGCCATCGTATATAGCATTTGCAACGTCAGTTGTTTCTGCACGAGTAGGACGAGGGTTACGAACCATAGAATCTAACATTTGTGTAGCAGTAATAACTACCTTGCCAATCTTGTAGCAGTCCTTTATAAGCCTTTTTTGAACGATAGGAAGGTCTTCAAGAGGTATTTCAACACCCATATCACCACGAGCAACCATTAAACCATCACTAACATCAATTATTTCGTTTGCGTTTTCAACACCCTCAAGGTTTTCTATTTTTGAAATTATTTTTAAATCTGAACCATTGTTGCTTGCTAAAATCTTTTTAATTTCCATAACATCAGATGCCGAGCGCACAAATGAAGCAGCAATATAATCAAAATCATTTTGTATACCAAATATAATGTCGCCTTTGTCTTTCTCGCTCATATATGGCATAGTTATTGAAATACCAGGAAGGTTAATGCTTTTGTTATTGCTAAGCTTACCACCATTTTGCACAACACAAATAACATCATTACCCATTATTTCTCTAACTTTAAGAGCAACAAGGCCATCATCAATTAAAATAAGGTTGTCCTTTTGAAGCTCCTTTGCAAAGTTGTTATAGGTAACAGAAACAATTGTATTGTCACCCTCTATATCCCTTGTAGTAAGGGTGAAAATGTCGTTGGTATGAAGCTCTATCTCACCATCTTCAAACTTCTTTATGCGAATTTCAGGGCCCTTTGTATCAAGCAACAAAGCTATAGGAATGTTAAGCGAATCACGCATTTCCTTAAACTTGTCCATTCTTATTTTATGCTCTTCGTGAGTGCCATGTGAAAAATTCATACGTGCAACGTTCATTCCACCAAGCATAAGAGCTCTTAAAATTTTCGGGTCGTCTGTTGCTGGTCCTAATGTACAAACTATTTTTGTTTTTCTCATATAATCCCTCTTTATATATATTTGCAAATTTCCCTCGCATACAGTATATCAGTTATGACGGTAACCGTCAATCGAAAATGAAACAAAAAATTGCATATATAGCGCCTGCTATTTTGTGTGTTATGAGATTTCCAACCTTTTCTACTATACTTTTGTCGGATAAATTGTTATAATGTAGAATATAACTGTACTGTGAGGGAGGGATGTTTATGATTAACAAATTAACTGCGCTAATTCTTGCGCTTATAATAATTATGTCTGTTGGCGTTTCTGCTAATACTGTGCTAAAAGGTATAGATAGGCATTGGGCAGGGGGGTATGCAACGGAGCTAAGCCAAATGGGAATATTAAGTGGTGATGATAATGGTAATGCAAACCTTAATAATGACATAAAAAGAAGTGAATTTATAGCTATGCTTATAAGGGCGCTATATCAGGGAGAGCAAATGTCAGCTGGGGAAAAATCCTTTGCCGATGTAAAAAGTGGTGTATGGTACTATAACATAGCGTCATACGCAAAGGAAAAGGGAATAGTTAGTGGAGATGAAAACGGAAACCTGCGACCTGATAGTTATGTAAGCAGAGAAGAAATAGTTTTAATGCTTGTGCGTGCGTTAAAATTGACTGGTGGACAAGCACAATTTACAGATGTAACAAAAGATTATAAGTATTATAAAGAAATATCTGCCGCTGTAAATAGTGGAATAGTAAACGGATATGGTGACGGTACATTTGGGGCAAAGGACTCTGCAACAAGGGGAGAAACAGCCGCAATGATTGTGCGTGTGTTAAAGCTAATCCCTAATCAAAATGGGCAACCAGAGGGGCAAAAAATTAATTTAACGTGGCATCAAATTTATAGTACTGATGTAGAGAAAACTGGTAACCATATGGAGGGGCTTAATGTTATATCTCCAACATGGTTTAGGGTTATAGATAACACAGGCAAAACACCTTACAGCTATGAACAAAAGCTGGGTGGCGATAATAATTTGTACATTCAGGATTTAGGCAATAGTAATTATATGAAGGATGCAAAAATGGAGGGTTATAATGTCTGGGCGCTTTTGAAAACAGACTTTAACGCAAAGACTACAAGTACGCTTTTAAATGATGATGTAGCAAGGCAATCTCTAATCGAAAATGTTAAAAACCTCGTTTTAAAATATAGCCTTGATGGAATAAATATGGATTTTGAAAATATGTATGTAGGAGATAAAGATAAATACACGCAGTTTGTTAAGGAAATGTCGGAGATGACAAAGTCGCTTGGCATAAAGCTTTCCGTTGATGTAACAAAGTATGATGTGCATGGTGGAACGTGGTCGCTATGCTACGATAGGGCAGAAATAGCAAAATATGTTGATTATGTTGCACTAATGTCGTATGATGAAAATGGAACTTGGAGTGAACAGGGTGGCTCTGTTGCATCTCTGCCGTGGGTAGAGGAGGCTATAAAAATAACACTCAAAGAAGTTCCTGCCGAAAAATTACTAATGGGAGTTCCGTTCTACACAAGATTGTGGGAGGAAAAGGACGAAAAGGTTGTAAAAACAAGCGCAATAGGAATGAAAACGGCACAGGAAAAAATAAAGCAAGCAGGTGCGCAAATTGTATATGATGTGGCATCTGGTCAAAATTATGCCGAGTGGAGCGCAAACGGAAAGGTTTATAAAATTTGGTTAGAGGATGAATTTTCAATGACTGCACGAGTAGCGCTAATAGAAAAATACAAGCTTGCAGGCGTTGCCTCGTGGAGTAAGACCTTTGAAACTGCGAATATTTGGACAGTCATTAATAGTTACCTAAATATAAATTGAAGGATAAGTAGCATAGCAAGCCCCGGAAGCCCTAATATTCCAATAGTTGTAGCCGTTGCAATGTTCACGCCTATGTACAGCCCAATAAGCCCACAAAAAAAGTTAAATATAATCAGCCCCACACAACCAAGTGCGGAGCTGATTACTATTTTAAACAGTGCTTTTAGTGGACGTGCAAGAAAGAATAATGCTATGCAAAGCAATATTCCCCCCACTATATATGCAAAAATTGTTTGAGTCATAGAATTCACCCTCTTAATTAATCAAGACTTTGTATAATTCTATGCTTGTACTAATATTTTTATAACTATTTGAAAAGAAAAAATAAAATCCCAACAACAACAGACGTTATTGTGCCATAAACAATAACAGGGCCAGCTATAACGAACATCTTTGCGCCAAGCCCTAAGACAAGCCCCTCACTTTTGAACTCCATTGCAGGAGAAACAATGGCGTTTGCAAAGCCTGTGATTGGAATAATCGTTCCAGCACCTGCAAATTTTGCAATTTTTTCATATACCCCAATACCTGTTAAAAATGCACCAATTGCAATCATAATAATTGGTACAGAATTTGAAACCGTTTGCTCGGAAACCCCTCTTGCAAGCATATAATTTCCGATTATTTGTGCAATAACGCAAATAAATCCACCAATAACAAATGCAAAAGCTGTGTCTTTAAATATTTTTGATTTTGGCGACTTTTTTTCAATGTAATCGTTGTATTCCTTTGGGGTGTAGTTTTTTTTCAAGTTTATGACCATTAGCCTTTCGGGCTCACAAATTTTATTAAACTTTTGACCTACTCCAAATCGTGAGCCAGATAAGGCGTACTTCGTACCCTACTGCGTTGTAAACAACGCCACGGTCGGGTTACAAATGGTCATATGCACATCTGCGTTTCGCCAAAGGTGAAAAATTCGCAGGTGCAATAAATTCAATAAATAAGTCCAAAAGTTCTTTTGGATTTATTTACTCTCCTTTCATTACAAAAATACCATTTTGAGGAGTTCTGTTGCTATTAGCTGCTATTTCAAATACAAAAAAAGCAGCGCTTATTAGAATTGAAGCTGCTATAACAGTTATGATAATGTTTTTAATAAAAATTACCTCCCTTTTGTAGTTAGTATTTACAATTTTTATCATTAAATACTTATTTTTTTTCGCATTTCTCCAAGCACCTTTTTTTCTATGCGTGAAACTTGAACCTGAGAAATACCAAGCATATTTGCAATTTGCGTTTGCGTTTTTTGCGCAAAATATCGAAGCATAATAATTTGTCTTTCTCGTGGATTAAATGTTGCAAGCGCCTCTTTAATCGCAATTTTCGTAACAATTTCATCCTCTTGGCTCTTGCCGTCCTCTATTTTATCTAAAAGCTCACGGTTATCGTCGCCAGCCGTAGCGTGTAGTGAATCTGGCACATTGCCAGAATCCATAGCCATAACAAGCTCCTCAACCTCTACGCCAATATGCTTTGCAATTTCAGAAACCGTTGGCTCGTGGCATAATTCCCTGCTTAATATTTCCCTTGTAATTCTTGCCTTGCTCGAAAGCTCTTTAAGGCTACGACTAACCTTTATTATACCGTCATCACGGATAAACCTTTTAATTTCTCCCATTATCATAGGAACAGCGTATGTGGAAAACATTACACCAAACGAGCTATCAAATTTTCGGATTGCCTTAATAAGCCCAATACAGCCAATTTGGAATAAATCGTCTGCCTCGTGCCCTCTGTTTGTAAATTTTCTGACCACGCTCCACACAAGCCCTGTGTTATTTTCAACTATGTAAGCCTGTGCCTCTTTGTTGCCGTTTTTTGCCATCTCTATCTGCGAAAATATATCGGGTTGCACACAAATCACCTCCAAATATGTACCCGATATTTTATATAGAAAGTATAGTTTTTCGCATAGTAACAGTAGTTCCCCTGCCAAGTGCAGAGGTAACCGTAACCTCGTCCATAAATGTTTCCATAACTGTAAAGCCCATACCCGAGCGTTCAAGCTCTGGGCGAGAGGTATAAAGTGGCTGGCGAGCTTTTTCAATATCTGCAATACCGTGCCCAGAATCCCTTACAACTATTTCTACCACATCGCCAGTTATTTTACATTCCACAGTCACAAAGCCCTTTAAATTTTCATAGCCATGAACAATTGCGTTAGTAACTGCCTCAGAAACTACGGTTTTAATGTCGGAAAGGTCTTCAACCGTAACATCAAGCTGTGAAACAAAGGCGGCAACCGAAACCCTTGCAAACCCCTCGTTAGAGGATTTATTAATAAATTGTATCTTCATTTCATTTGTAAACTCCATTTATATTCCCCCCCATTGTACAGCATCTTTTTCCTCTGAATAAATTTTCACTATCTTTTTTATTCCAGACATAGTAATAAGCTTGTCCAGTTGCTGCGAAAAACCAAAAGCAGTAACCTCACCACCAATTGCTTGCATAAGCTTAAACCTACCCATTATTATGCCAATACCAGAGCTATCCATAAAGCCCACATTTGTAAAGTCAAAAACAATTTTTCGAACACTGCCCTGCAAAACAATATTGTCAATCTGCTCTCTAATTTGTGCAGCAGAGTGGTGGTCGAGCTCGTCGTTTAAACGCACAATAAGCACCTCGCCATTTGTATCTATTTTTGTTCGCAAATATTTTCACTCCTTCTTTGTTGCAGAATTTAACTTAAATATATATTCTATATTATAACTGGTAATTCCTGCCAAGTATATTACAATTTTGTTACAAATAAATAAATGGGCCTATTATAATAATAAGCCCACTTATTTATACTATTTTGCATTTGAATTCTTTAACAAATTAATTGATATTCAAATGCAAAATTGGCACTATGTGCAACTAGCAATTGTCACGAACGCCTAATACGCCTTTGTTGCAGTTACAGAATATTAGCAAGAACAGAATAATGAACCATAAGATTGTGTCATTATCACCAAGAATACCATCACCGCAACCAATACCGCCTAAAATTGACATTATGTTTCAACTCCCTTTTCATAATTTTTTTATTACTCAATGTATAATATGAACTATAATATTTTTTGGTTACAGTTGATATTTTTTCCGAATTAGTGTAGAATATGTTTGAGAGGGAGTGTTGTCAAAGATGAAAGTACTCGTATTATCAATAACAGCAGGTCAAGGACATCACCAATGCGCTATGGCGCTTATTGATTATCTTAAAAGCAAGGATGTTGAATGTGAAATGGTTGATGCCTTAGAGCATATAAACCCAATACTTAGTGAATCGGTTGCACAAGGTTACCTGCTTTCAACCCAATATTCACCGTCTGCGTACGGTAGTTTTTATAGACTGGCAGAAAAAAAGGGCAAGCCAAGTGCAAAGGTTTCGCTTTCTCGTATTGCGGCGAATGTTTTATCTATGAAAATGTCAAGGTATATTAAAAAAAGCAAGCCAGATTTAATCGTTTGTACCCATGTTTATTCTGCACAAATGGTTACAGAGATGAGCGATATAAAAGCTAAAACAATTGGTATAGTAACCGATTTTACAATACATCCTTTTTGGGAGGATACCGACCTTGATTATTACATTACAGCAAGCGAGCTATTAACTCATCAAGCCATAAAAAAAGGAATTCCTGAACAAAAAATTAAGCCATTAGGCATACCAATACAAGAAAAATTCCAAACTAAATTAGATAAAAAAGAGGCAAGAAATCTCCTTGGCTTAGAGGATAAAACAACCGTTTTTGTTATGAGTGGAAGTATGGGCTATGGCAATTTGGTAAAACATATTCGTAGGCTTGATAAATTGCCTATGGATTTTCAAATTGTTTCAGTTTGTGGGCGCAATAAACGTATGAAGCGCACTATTGATTCCCTTGTAACAACAAAACAAATTCACAATTATGGATATGTAGATAATATAGATTTAATTATGGATGCATCTGATGTAATTATTACAAAACCAGGTGGTCTAACTGTGTCGGAGGCTCTTGCAAAGGGACTTTCTATGATACTTATGAACCCAATTCCAGGGCAAGAGGATCGAAATGCAGAATTTTTACTTAATAATGGTATTGCAATGATGATGAGCTCTACCTGTCCTGTTGACGAATGCCTGTATCAAATGCTAAGCAATGAATGGCGTTTGAAGCATCTGCGAGAGGGCGTAGCATATATGGGCAAGCCACACGCTGCAAAGAATTTAGGTGATTTTATTATTGAAACTCTCAATTCCTAAATATGTTGAAGAGGCAATAAATTCAATCGAAAAGGCTGGGTTTGAAGCCTTTGTCGTTGGCGGAGCCTTGCGTGATATATTGCTTGGCAGGGAGCCGACTGACTGGGACATAACCACAAACGCATTAGTCGATGACATTAAAATAATTTTCAAAAAACATTTTGAAACAGGCATAGCCCACGGAACGCTTACAGTTTTGGTGGATAATATTCCAATCGAAGTAACCACATATCGCATAGATGGTGAATATCTGGACAATAGGCGCCCTGCAAGTGTAGAATTTACCAATAACCTTTATGAGGATTTAAAGCGCAGGGATTTTACGATAAATGCTCTTGCATATAACCCCAAAAGTGGAATAGTTGACCTGTTTAATGGCAAAGAGGATTTGGAAAAAGGGATAATACGGTGTATAGGAAGTGCAGACGAGCGTTTTAATGAGGACGCCTTGCGCATTTTGCGTGGGCTGCGCTTTTCTGCTATGCTTAATTTTGATATAGAAAGTGAAACTCTTGCATCAATTAGTAAAAATAAAAATTTGTTGAAAAATATAAGCGCTGAGCGTATAAATGTGGAGCTTACAAAACTATTTTTATCAGATAACAGGCTGGAATTATTATTTGATACAGGTGTTGGAGAGGTTATCCTGCCCGAGGTTGCAAAATGCTTTTCTGCTACCCAAAATAATCCTCACCATATTTATGATGTTGGAATCCACACATTATGTGCGGTAAGAAATATGCCAAAAACGGTAGCACTTCGCTTTGCGGCGCTTTTGCACGATGTTGGAAAGCCGGAAACAAAGACAACGGACGAAAATGATATTGACCATTTTTATGGGCATAATAAAGCTTCCGAGGGGATTGCAAGGACAGTTTTAAACAGGCTTAAATTTGATAATAAAACAAAGGATAGAGTTTTAAAATTAGTCCTCCTACACGACAGGGAAATTCAGCCAACAGAAAAGCTTGTTAGGCGTGCTGTGTCTAAAATAGGCAAGGAAACCTTTGAGGATTTATTGCTTTTAAAAAGGGCAGACGCGCTTGCCCAAAATCCAGAGCTTGTTTCGGAAAAGCTTTTCTTTATATCGCAAATTGAAAAAATATATAAGAATATTTTAGACCAAAAACAACCATTATCATTGCGTGATTTAGCAGTAAATGGGGCAGATATGCAGAAAATAGGTATATTTGGCAAGGAGATTGGCGACACTTTAAGTATGCTTCTCGACAAGGTTTTAGAAAATCCAACCATTAATAATAAAGAAAAACTGATAATATTAGCAAAAGAACACATAAAATAAAGCAATTAGTCGAACGATTTTAATTGTAAAATAATGTAAAATAATCTATAATATGCTTAAAGCTGATTAGTGGGAGGCATATTATGGAATTCGAGAATTTGATAAAAATATCTTCAATGGTAAATGCAATATATTGTAATATTCAAGGAGTGTCTTGCGAGGAAATAGAAAATGATACAGGTATATCAGAACAAATTGATAAATGGGAAAGTGACTTAAAGTCTATTGATATGATAATAAAATAAAAAAAAACGCCCTCTTTCGAGGGCATTTTCATTGTACGTCTTATACTAATTTTCGTTTAAAATCTTTAATAAAATAAGTTCATTTTAAACGAAAATTTGGTGGCGTAAGACTTGCAGGGCAAGCCAACAGCCACACTATTTCGCATTTGAAACTCAGAAAATCTTATAAGGAATTCAAATGCGAAATAGTCTTAGTACTTATCTTTAATTGGAACATTCTCTGTTTCTCTAAATAACAGAGTAATCGCCCAAAGACCTGCAAGTCCTACTATTGTAAAAATTATTCTGCTAATCGAAGTCGCCTGACCGCCAAATAGCGAACCTACAAGGTCAACGCCAAAGATACCTATTGAGCCCCAGTTAAGCGCACCGATTATAACTAATACTAATGCGAAACTATCCATTGCTTATTTCACTCCCTTTGATTTTGGTATTTACCAATATGCTTTATAAAAAATTATTATTTTACACAGTTATTATTGCATTGCAACAGCGTTATTATTCTGTTAATATTTTCGTATAAAATTTTTAAAAAATATTGTATATGCTTCCATTAAGTGTTATAATAATTCTATATGTTTTAGACAAAATAAATAGGCGGGTGAATTATTTGGATAAATTTGTAATAATGGGCGGCAGAAAGCTATTCGGCGAGGTTACTATTAGCGGTGCGAAAAACGCAGCTGTTGCTGTAATTCCTGCTGCTTTATTGGTTGAAGGAACTTGTAGAATTGAAAATATGCCTTCAATTAAAGACGTTGGTGTAATTTGCGACATACTAACTCAACTTGGCGCAAAGGTTAAATATATTGATGAACATTCTATAGAGATAAATTGCGAAAAATTAAAAAGCTGGACTGCTCCTTATGAAATGGTGCAAAAAATGAGGGCA
>CAYVWT010000036.1:0-13634 GCA_964455565.1 uncultured Clostridiaceae bacterium
TCAGATATCATTGAACTACTTGAGCAAAATATTTCTCACAACTACACTATAGATGGTAGGCGATGCAGGACTTGAACCTGTGACTTTCACCATGTCGAGGTGACACTCTACCACCTGAGTTAATCGCCCATTTACTAAATCTTAGCTATTTAAAACTCTTCTTTACGCTGTTATGCATTCTTTTAAGGTAAAAGCCAATTACATTATCAATTGCTAAATCATAAATAACAAATACTATGTTTGCAACTAATAATATTCCTGCTCCAATAGGGCTTTTAACATATAAATTCAATTTGTTATCTTGGAAATTCAAAAACTGAATAGCAAAAAAGTATATTCCTAAAATTACTATATTAAAGCTAACAAATTTATAAATCCATACATTAAAATTACCTTTTGCCCTTTCAAAAAGTGCTTTAATGATGGGATAATATCCAAAAAAGCAAGCATATAATAATACAGAAAATTTGTCTGGCACTAATAAAATAGATAAAAGCATAACAGCCAGATATGAAATAAAGGCATATTTGATATTGACTTCAATTACCACCGCCACCAACAAAGCGCCAGCTAACGCAGGCAATGTATAGGTGAAATTTGGTATAAAAGCAAACATCATAAATACCATACTCAAAGCAATAATTATTCCACAAAATGCGATTGCCGAAGTTTTACTTTTCAACTCACTTCAACTCCTAAAAAAAATTAAAGCAATTTAACAGCACGAAATAAGGTCACCGCCGCAGCATTCACATAGGCAATCTGCGCATATTAAGCCTGTGCAGAAATCACAGCTTCCGCCGCCACTATTTCTATAGTAACGTTGATTGTCAAACTGATTATTAGATTGGTTATTAAATTGAGTTTGTTGCTCCATTTGCCTGCCCGAACGCATATTGTTTATTTGCTCATACGCTTCATTTACTTCTTGAATTTTCTCATTCGCAAGGTCAGCTAATGGATTATCTACATATCGATCAGGGTGATATTTTTTAACAAGCTCCCTATAAGCAACCTTTATTTCTTCATCTGTTGCTTTTGGACTAACACCTAAAACTGCATAAGGATTATTCATATCATTTTCTCTCTTTCGTGATTATTCTGCAATATGTTGAAAGGTTTCCCTCGAATAATATATTTTCTAAAAGATACTTATTGTTTTTCAAATCTAATAATAAAAAGGCATTTTCATACGCTGTAATACAGCCATCTAAAAGCATTTTTGCAAAATTCTTAACCTCCTCATAATCATTTCCACACTCTTTGCTTTTGATAAAAGGATTAAAACTATTACTCTCTAAATCTTTATTGTAATCGTCCAAGGCATCAATTAGATACACCCATTGCCCTAAATGGTAACCAAGCTCATACAGTACTCGCCTTTCATTTTCATCCTTACTGTTATATGAGCATACCTCTGCCAAAAGAGATGCAGACGGCTCGGCAGCCATTATAACAGTTGTATTCTCCATTTTTTCTATAACGCTTTGCCTATCCATAGCCTTTTTTACAAGACCATCTATATATGGTTGTTTTTTAGACGCATTTATATATGCTCTACTAACCAAAAGGTTGACAGAGTAAGAAATAATTTTTTTAATAAAACTGTCATCTGCAATATTATCTTTCAATTTATAGTGCAAAAATATTATTGAAATATCAGCGACAAAGCTAAAGATTTTTTCACCATTTAAACAAAAAGTGCACTTTTTCAAAGGATTGAATGTGCATTTCGATGTTTTCAAGGGTATCTGTTCATCCTGCAAAGAAATAAGTAAAAGAGCTAAAAAAGCGAAATCATAATTCAAAAAGAATTTAGCAATAGCGCCATATTCCTTGTCTAATGTTTTACAAAGAGTGCAATAATAGCTTTTGTACTTTTCAAACTCCCTTATTTTCAATTCTGGCTTAAACGGTCTTATGTATCCAAACAAACAATTCACAACCTCACGTATAACATACTTATTTAAGCTTTTCCATATAATCAACTGCAATGTCATCTCTTTAAAAACCTCATTCCTGCTGGGTTATTAACAGAAATGAGGCTTGTATAGTAGTATGCAAAAGGGGTTGATATGTGTGTTTAGTATAAGCTGAGTATATCCAAAAAAAACCTGTTTTTTTGGTTTTATCGCCTAACTATTTTTATGTAATGCTTGCGCCAATGATATAACTAAAGGCTACTGAAAAAATAAAGGAAATAAGTCCAACTGCTTTATTGCCCTTACCTATTTCATCATTTACATTTAGTTTAGGTGTTAATAACTCAAATGCTAAGTATACCAACAATAGTGCTACAGTGCCTATGCCGCCCCAAAGCATCGTTGTAGGTATGTCGTCTCTGCTTATGATGGCAAATCTCATAATGTTTGCAACCCCCAAAACAATACCGCCTGTCGACAATGCTACGGCAATATTCCCGACATTAATTTCTTCCCATACTTTATATTTCGTTATTAAATCAAATATGTATATTGCAATTAAAACGATTGCCGATGTTGCTAAAAAGTAAAGACCATTATATAAAAATGCATTCATATTATCACCCCTTTTTTATAATTATATATTTTCCAACGGTTTTTCTAATTCGCTTTTTGTGGTTTGATTAGCCATATTAAGCCAATAGCTGCAAAAGCACAAATGGAAGCGATGACAAACGCAGGGAACATCAAATTGATGTCCGTTGCTGCTATGTTTTTATAATAGCCTGCGATATAAGATGAAACCACTGCACCAACGCCAAAGCCAATCAGCACTAAGCCATAGTTTGTTGCCATGTTTTTTTGACCAAATAAGTCCGCTGTCAAAACAGGGAATGTACCTAAGAAACCACCATAAAAGAAACCGATGAAAGCTATTAATATATAAATACTATATCCTACTGCCATATTTACCAAAAGAGATAGTATTCCAGTTCCAGCTAGCAGAATCATAATTGCATTTTTTCTACCTATCTTATCAGATATGTAGCCCCAAAACAATCTGCCACCAGAATTACATAGAGAGATGATCAATACACCCATGGTTGCTGTCTCTGCCATGTTTTTTGCAACGGCAATTGGTTTTGCAAAACCGATCATCATAAGACCACCCATGCTAGCAAGTGCCAAAGATATTGTTACTAGATAGAATTGTGGCATTTTCAAAACTTCTATTACCGAATAATCATTCTGCGTTACATTTTTGTTTGTGGTCGATGCAACATAGCCTTTTGGCGCATAGCCTTCTGGTGGGTTCTTTAAAAAGAAGCCACAAATGGTACAAACAACTGCGAAAATAATACTCAGTACCATAAAGGTTTTCATTTCACCATGCTCCGCACCGCCAAAGTTCGCAATTAATGCTTGTATGACTGGTGTAAATAAAACTCCACCTAAGCCCAACGCTGATACGATCATTCCTGTTACAAGCCCTCTTTTGTCAGGATACCATTTTTGTGCGACTGAAATTGTTGTTGAATAGGTAAATCCCATACCAACACCACCCATAACGCCATATGTAAGCCATAAAACCCAAGGTGCTTGTGCTGTTACCAAAGATGCGAAATAGAATCCTGCAGCCAAGATCAACCCACCAGTTATGATGATTGCACGAATGGAATACTTTGCTGCCAATTTGCCGCCTATGATGCTTCCAAAAGAAAGGAACACAAGTAGCAAAGAAAAAACGAGTGCTGCAGACGCATTATCGCCGTTAAATAGACTCTTTGCAATTCCTGTTTGAAAAAGGCTCCAAAGATATGCCACGCCTAAGCATAACTGTATTGCAATTGCTGCAATTACTTGTATTACACGATTGTACGATTTCTCCACCATTTTAAACCTCCTAAAAAAATAATAATGCATTAATAATATCTTGAATGTTTTCAAAAGTCAACATAAATTTTTTATATTGCTTATGAAACAACAAATGCCACCACGATTGTGACGGCTTAATGTATTTCGGCTGAACTTAAAATCATCACGAGCATGGAAGCGCAGTATTCAAAGCTGGCAAAAGAGGCTGATTAAATGGTTATGTATCCAAACAAATACTCCCCCGCCCACACACAAATTAAACATTACCTCCAAATACTATCTGGATTCACGCCATATATTTGAACTACTTCTAAAAGTGGGCTGTTTACTATATCTTTTGCTGTAACTAACCAGTTTCCGTCTGAATCTATATCATATCCAAATTTTTTGAATGGATACCAAACCAAATGAGAACACTGTGTTGCATTTAACTCCTCAACCCGTACAAATTTATTAAAAAGTCCAGTTGTAATTTTATATGGTATATCTGTTAAATTTTCCCTTGCATATGTGGCAATTTCGTTTAATTCTTGAACTCCCATATTTTTCGGTTTTAGCATTATAAATGATGAGTATGAAGCCCAATAGTCTATATCCTGCGTTTGAGATTTAGTACCAAGCATTAATGCTTCTAAAGTTTTGCCATTTTTCGCATCCACTACTATTGCAGAGTGCCCATGCCTAAAAATGTTTGTGTGAGTTGATTTTGTTATTAAAATATATCCGTTTTTATATGGAGCCAAATGAAACTTTTCCGACAATATTTCTTGTTTTGTTAAGAATGGTATTAAGCTTTCACACTTAATAGCTGGTTCTTTGAAGTAACTTTTTTGAAACAATAATATTTCTTGCATACCATCTTTGTTTTGCATTATATCATCTATCGCCACCCTCCCAAGACCTGTTTGATAAAACAATGTTTTATAGTCGGTATCTGTTAACGATTTATTCTGCAAAATTACGCTTATATCTATTGGTAAAACTGTTGGGCTAAAACATTTTTCGTTTTTGTAATAAAAAAAAGTTAATATTATTATCATAACTATAAAAATAAGAAATATCGTTCTTTTAAGTTTCAAAACATATCACCTCTAAGCATATATATAGTAAGTCGTTGCAATGATAATTTAACCATTCATTACATTATATCAGCAATTCCCATATACAACAAGACAAACGTGCCGCAGGACACAAGGGGACGGTTCTTTCGGACACAAAGGGACGGTTCTTTCGTTCGGACACAAAGGGACGGTTCTTTCGTGTTGCTAAATTCCCCTCACAATACCAAAACTCGCACCTGTTAATCTGCTTATTTGCCTTATTGACATTCCTTTTTCTTTAAAAATTTTAATGTACTTACGTTTATCAACCTCTAAATTCAAAAATCGCTCCGTGGACACAAGGGGACGGTTCTTTCGTGTTGCTAAATTCCCCTCAGACACAAGGGGACGGTTCTTTCGGACACAAGGGGACGGTTCTTTCGTGTTGCTAAATTCCCCTCACAATACCAAAACTCACACCTGTTAATCTGCTTATTTGCCTTATTGACATTCCTTTTTCTTTAAACATTTTAATGTACTTATTACGTTTATCAACCTCTAAATTCAAAAATCGCTCCGTGTTTTCGCATTTACTAATTTTCAATATTATTTTTCTTGCTTCTATATCTGTAATTCTAAAGTCCGAATAATCATATTCAAGACATTTATCATCATTCTCATCTTTATTAAATAAAATTAATTCTTTTTTACTCATCATTCCCAACGCAAATTGTGTATTTACTATAAAATTTTCTTCTACATATTCATTAAAACTGCTATATTTATATTCACCTAATTGTTTGATAATCCCTGCTTTTATTGGATTTTGATGTATATATCTTAGTACTGTTAAAAAATATGAATCATCTTCAACTGGTTCACTTTTAAACCTATCTTGAAAAAGATGCCCTCGTCTATAATACTTCCAATTATACCAATATACATAACGCACACCTATTCTTTTTACTATTTGTGCCAATGTTTCCTTCTCAACTTTAATTAGAATATGGATATGATTGTTCATAAGGCAATAAGCATATATTTCGAATACGCTTATTGCCTTACAATCTTTTAAAACTTCTAAAAATTTTTGATAATCTTCTTCATCATTAAATATTGCCTGCTGATTAATACCTCTTAACATAATATGATATATACCAGTTGCACTTTCTTGTCTCGCTGTTCTTGGCATTTCAACTCACCTCAGACAAAGCATATCATATTATTTGCTATTTGTAAACACAAAAGAACCGTCCCCTTGTGTTTCAAAAGAACCGTCCCCTTGTGTTTTTTAAAGAACCGTCCCCTTGTGTTTTTTCTTATTTAGAGCACCATATGGGAACACAAAATCCTCAAAACTTATTTGGTTATCAATTTTATACATATCTCATCACTCCATGTGCAAGGTTTTTGAGGATTTATAGTTAAAACCCTTGCACTAATTATACCATAATAATGCATAAACTTCAATGTTTACGTGGCATTTTAAGGCGTTTATGGTTATGGAGTAGGCTCTACATAGTCAAATTATTATGCAAAAATAGCCTTTGTATTGTAATAAATCGACTAATACCTCCACTATCAAATATACCCATATAATAGTGTCCCCCTTGTCAAGACACAGTTTCAAAATTCTAACTGACTATTGATTGTATTTTTGAATACTTTCCAAATGGATTGGTGTGTAGAACAATGCAATTTGGAAAAAAATTCACCAATTTTTATTCTGCTATTTGGGCATTGTACACTTGAACTTGGTATTTGTATCCAAGGCTTTGGCTTATTTGAAACTAACAAACAGGTATTGATGCTATTTCAAACAATTAAAGTGCTGATTTTTGCAAATTATGCTTTTATAGCCCAACGCAATTTAGCAGAACGGGCACGACTATTAGTGTTACATTCTTCTGATGATGGTCGAATAGGTTCTGGAGATATTTCTCGATAGATTCCCTCACGAAAAAAGCGTTGAAAGGATTTTTTAACGAGACGATCTTCTCCTGAATGGAATGAAAGTATAGCAACTCTCCCACCATCAGCAAGAGTAGCAGGAAGTTTTTCCAAAAATTCAAATAACACTTCAAATTCATTATTCACATCAATTCGCAATGCTTGAAAGCATCGTTGACAGGATTTTTTAATATCATCGCTACTTTTATTTTTCAGAGCATCTTTAATAATTTGTTTGAGCTCAGTTGTTGTTGATATGTCTATTCCTTTTTTTGTTACGGAAATAATGGCACGAGCGATTGCTGCGGAATTAGGCTCGTCCGAGTTTTCCAACAGCATACCTTCTAATTCATCTTGTGAAATAGTTTTTAAACGGTCTGCTGCCGATATACCTCTTTTAGGATTCAGCCGCAAGTCTAATGGTCCTTCACTCTTAAATGAAAATCCTCTTTCCGGATTGTCTATTTGCATTGAAGATACACCCAAATCTGCCAACACAAAATTAAGTAGCCCTGATTCGCAAGCAATTTGATCTACATTGGAAAAGTTCATTTGCTTGATTGTTAAAATTTCGGAGCCATAACCTAAGCGCCCCAAACGCTCCATAGTGCGTGGTAATTCAATGGAATCTACATCAATTGCATACAAGTGCCCCTTTGAATTCAAACATTTAAGCATCTCTAAAGTATGACCACCAAATCCTAATGTTGCATCTAATCCAGTCTGTCCAGGAGTAATTTTTAAGAATTCTAATATTTCTTTAACGCAAATTGAACGGTGCATACCAGCAGGAGTACTGCCCTTTTGAATAACCTTTGCTACGGCATCAGCATATTTCTCTGGTTGCAGTTCCTTATATTTTTCTTCAAAAGTTTTAGGATGAGTGCCTTTATATCGTATACGTCGCTGACGTTTTTGCTCTTGATTATCCATTGTGTCATTTAATTCATTCATCAACCTTTTCAGCTCCTATTTGTTTTGATATTTATTTTATACCAACTTTAAAAAATCCAACAAAGCACAACTCAACAGCTTCACCAACATTCGAAACCCGAAAAACAGCAGAACGCAAGGGCAAAACCAGCAAACAAGTGCAGAGATTACAATAGCAGGAGCTACAACACCAGTATTCAAAGCTGACAAAAATTTGCCATAAGCCATATTAGTTGAATAATGATAATCAACATCACATATAAGTCTTTGATGCTTATTGGGTCTGATATTGAATTTGACATTATCGGTAAGGCATAATTAGCTCCATATAAATTACTTTTCAAGAATATATCCATCCACACCATTGATTGTAATACCTTTTGTTTCTTTATTCACATAAAAAATAATATTCGTTATTATTAATTTTGTATTTCCTTGTTCTACCATAAGCTTATCTTGCGGTATTATCTCAGTTACGCCATATTCTTCATATAAATTAGCAATAAAACCGTTCAAGTCATACGAATATTCTTTTTCGTTATTTGTTATTTTTATTACATTACCATTTATTTCCTTGATAGATTTTTGCGTGTAAACGTTACTAACATTTAATAAATTTTTATAGCCATTAATATTTATTTCTTGTGCTTCGGTATTATAGCTTACATATATATCTGAGTTGTTATATTGATTATCTTCATTTTTTTCAAATTCCTTATCAAATCCAAATATCTTTTTAAATGATTCTGATTCGAAATTATAATCCCTTAATAATTTAGATTTTTTAATATCTTCTTTTTCTATATAATCATAAGCGCTTGTGATTTTTATTTTTGTTTGCAAGTCAATATCAGTTTTTGCAGTTATCTTATTGCCATCATCTATAATTGAATTATCTTTCAGCACCTTAAAAAGACGTGTTTCTTGTTCATTTAATGGCACATCATAAAGATTTAAAAATCCTGTTGTAGTAATTAGCGAGCATAATGCCAGTAGGAACAAAACCCAAGGAACATATTTACCACTTTTAAATAGCGACACTATAGCCGTTATAATAGAAATAAAGATTAAAACAACTGAAATATATCTTGCTGATGTTAATCCATAGTTTAAAAACCTTATACTATATGCAATACATTGCATTGCAATGATTGGCAGAATAATATAGCCAAATAGTTTTGCATACCATTTCACAAATGTATTGCCATTATAATACTGTTTTAATGTTAAAAATAAAAATATTCCGATGAGTGATGCGAATGACGCAAACCAGTTAAGCTGCCCTGATGGGAATTTTTGCGTAACTAATATTTTAGCCAAATATATATACAATATCAAAACAAGCCCAAGATAGACAGGCAACGCAGTATATAGTGTTATTACTTTAAAAAACTTGGGTATTTTATAATCTTCCACATTTTTAGGTAACGTTGCTAAAAATAAGTTTAGAAACAATACTATCCAACAAAAAGATGCAATTGATGCAAAAATTTTCCCGAAATTACTAAATTTGTAAATCAAAAAATGTACGGCGGCAGTGCATAATAACAACCCTAATATAACAATTATTGTAACAATAGCTGCAACAAATAGACTTTTAATTAAATATGAGAAATGAATCGAAAAATTCTCGCTATTTGTTTTGTTTGCAAAATAAATACAGATTAGTATCAATGCTATAAAAATGCCCGCCAAGGATGCACCCTGATATTTGTTCTCAATATCGGTAAAAATAAAAAAGAAATATAAAATAGGAACTATGAAACTTGTACTGACATTAATGATTTTGAGTAATTTTGAATTTTTATTAACTTTTTCCACAACTAACGTAAAAAGTGTTGAAATCAAAAAGCCTAATATTGAAACCAATATAATGCGCATAAATATCTTTGAAATATCATCACTAATGTTTTCCCAATTGATTAGATAAAAAGAAATGCTAAATATAACAACTGTTATAAATGTGTTGACATAAAATCTTTTTATACCATTTACTAATAGCCAAACAAATGTAGTTATTGAACTTAAAGCTTTGTTCATAAAAATTCTCACTCCTATACAATATTCGTTTTTAGTAATTTATTTTTTAATAACATTATATCAATTATTTTACAAAAGTACATTTGTTGTTATGTGTTAGCACGTCACCTTTGAGACCCTGCTTACCTTTGTGGGGCTAAGTAAACATCAAGTATAATATGGGTCACCCATCTGCATCAACAAATATTCTCATATTATCCCCTATAATCTCATAAATTCAAATTTAGTTACGTCAAAAAGCCCCATATCAGTTATCCTTATTTCTGGTATTACAGGAAGTGTCAAAAATGCAAGCGTCATAAATGGGTTTATTTCGGGGTTAATGCTTAGCATTTTAGCGGCAGAATGTAGCCTTTCGTGGCTTTTTAGCACTTCGCTTATTGGTTTATCAGATAGTAAGCCTGCAATAGGAAGCTCCAACCTTTCCAAAATTTCACCCTTCGAGCAAACAGCTATTCCCCCATTTTCCCCAAGCGCATTTACAGCAAAAGCCATATCCTCATCATTATCCCCTATTACAATTACGTTGTGAGAATCATGCCCTATGGTCGAGGCAATCGCTCCACCCATTATATCATAATTCTCAACAAAACCAAGCCCAATATTTCCTATCATTTTATGCCGTTCTATAACTGCAACCTTAGATAGCTTGTCGCTAAATTTTCGCATTACTTTTGTTGTTATAATCGTACCTTTATTAACCCTAATTACTGGAATTTCATTTTTATTTGTTGCTATTTTAAAGCTTTCACCTGTTATTTTTGGAAGGTGAACTGTGCGAATCACCTTATTATTTAATTCAGTTATTTTAGGCTCAAATAAAGCCCTTTTATCCTGTGCCACAAGTATTCCTTTTTTATATACCCTATTAATTTTATTGATGGATAAATCGTCTGTTATAACAAAATCTGCAAAATACCCTGGTGCAATTGCGCCCACTTTTTTAAGCCCGTAACACTCGGCGGCGTTTATAGTTGCAATGGTAATTGCATCTAATGGCTCTACTCCAAGTGAAATTGCCTTGCTAATGCAATAATTTATTGTTCCATATTTAATTATATCACCTAAATATCTATCGTCGCTACAAAATGTACAGCGTTTCACGGTTGCTTGGTTTATGCCACCGACTAATTCCTCCAAATTTTTCGACAATGTGCCTTCTCTAATTTGTATATACATTCCCTTGCTAATTTTTTCAGACATTTCGCTTTGGGTTGTACATTCGTGGTCGGTTTTAATCCCTGCGCACACATAGGCGTTAAGTTCATTCCCTGTTACAAGGGGTGCATGACCGTCAATAATATCTGCACATTTTAATTTTGCAAGAACTTCATCATCGGCATTTATAACGCCAGGGTAATTCATCATCTCACCAAGCCCTAAAAAGTTATCGGTCATTAAATTTTTTATTGTTTCGCTATCTATGCACCCACCAGAATGCTCAAACGGTGTCGCAGGCACACAGGACGGTATCATAAATTCAACCGTAAGTGGAACACCTTTTGCACATTGCATCATAAAATTAATGCCATTTTCGCCACAAACATTTGCAATTTCGTGTGGGTCGGCAATAATAGTCGTCACACCATTTGGCATTACAGCCTTCGCATATTCTATTGGCGTAACCATACTGGATTCTATATGAACGTGGGAATCTATAAACCCCGGCATAACGTACTTAAAGGCTAAATCATACTCATTATCCGACGAATAATTACCTATTCCTGCTATATATTCGCCAGATATTGCTATATCTCCTAAAATTACATTTTTAGAGAAAACATCAACTATTTTACAATTTTTCAAAACCAAATCGGCCTTTTCCCTGCCAGCGGCGACATTTATCAATCTGTTCACACTTCCCACCTCCTAATTCATTATACCAAATATATCATATTTTAACAATCCTTGACTACAAATTTGTTTCTGTCAAGTAAACGTTTGCAAAACTTATTCACACAAATTTTTTAAGTGTCAATGATGGGTGACACTTTCTCCAAAAAAAGTTAATAATTTGTTCACAATGTAGTTAAATATAAAGAGTATAATTACATTATCAAATAAAAGGAGGAATTAGTATGGAACGCAAAATTATTAACAGAATGTTAGCAACAACGGTTGCAGGTGTGCTGGTAATTTCATCATGTGTGGTTTTTGCAGCACCGCTTACAAATAGCCTTGGGGGCAAAAAAGCACAAGCTGGGTTCTCGGAGCAAGGAAAGCAAATGCGACCAAATCAAGACCAAACGAAAACAGAAATGCAAACCTTACTTACAGCATTGGTTACTGATGGTACATTAACGCAGGCAAAAGCAGATGCATTACTTGCTTTTTGCATTACCAAACCAACAACTAAGCCTAAAATGGGCAAAGGACAAATTCAAGGACCATTTGCAAGAGCAGTTGAGGCTGGCATTATCACACAAGCTGAATGTGATGCAATAAATGCAAAAATGCAAGCTACCGCACAGGCAAAAAGGGATGCTGAAATTAGCACTAAGCTTCAAGCAATAGTTGATTCGGGCAAAATTACAGCAGAGCAAAAAGCAAGTATTTTAACAGCTTTAAACAATGAAGAAACAGCACGAAAAGCAGAAATGGATAAAGTTAAAGCAATGACAGCAGAACAGCGCACAGCATATTTCAAGGATAATGTTCAAGTAAGCCCAATTGACCTTCTTATAGAAAACAAGGTTATAACAGCGCAGCAAGCTGCATATGTTAAAAGAGCAATCGGTGGCGAGCGTGGACCCAATTTTGGTAAAAATGAAAAAGGTGGGCAGTTTGAAGGAAAGCAAGGACCGAGAGGACAAAAATGTCAAAACTGTCCCACTACACCACCAGCAGTTACTCAGTAGTATAGCATAACATAAGGAGCTGTTCACAAATTTAATTGTGATACAGCCCCTTTGTTTTTATTACATTTTAAATATTATTTCTTTTGCTCTTTCAAGCTGTTTATCGACTTCTACTTCGCTATCTCTTGAAATTTCTATAATTTTTAGCTGAGTTGTTAAATCTGCGACACCGTATGGGAATAGTCCGTTCTTTTCTTGAAAATTACGCACGACATCTACTGTTCTATCATCATATTTTTCATCAACACTATTAAAATAATAGCCCATAATATTTAACCTTTGCTTTATTGCAAGAACGTCTTTTCCTGTATCTCCAAGTGTTAGCTTACGAGAGGCATCAACCTGCTCGAACTTGCTTAAATCTGCCTTTTCCTTTGTGTTTTTAACATTTACATCTGGGTCTATGCCAATTTTATCAATATTAACTCCACTTGGTGTGTTATATTTTGCAACGGTTATCCACATAGCACCACCATTTTTAAGCCTTGTAGGCTGTTGCACCGTACCTTTTCCGTATGTAGTCTTGCCAATAAGCGTGCCTGCTTTGTGGTCTTTTATTGCACCTGACACAATTTCCGATGCTGATGCACTATTTTCATTTACAAGCACAACTACCTTAAACTTTTTATCTGTATGCTGTGAATAAAATTTTGTGTTTTTTTCGGGATTTTTATAATCCTCTGTTACTACCAAAGAATTGTCTGGTAAAAAGTGACTTGCAACATTAACTGCTTCGATTAATAAACCACCTGGGTTATATCTTAAATCAAGTATAATTTTGTCTACACCTTTTTTAGAAAGCTCATCAAGCGCAGTTGATAAATATTCGTCTGTATTGGCGTTAAAGCTTGAAATTCTAACATAAGCCGAATTATTTTTATCCAAAATATTATATTCAACTGGGCTAATTTTTATTGTATTACGTACTATGTTAAATGTAATTTTTTCGCCTGCACGGTTTGCAACAATTGTGACAGTCGTTCCAATTACGCCACGAATAATTGAAACAGTTTTAT
>CAYVWT010000037.1:0-9918 GCA_964455565.1 uncultured Clostridiaceae bacterium
TATAGTATATACTGTTTTTATAAAAAAAGCAATATATTTTCGAATTTTTATGAGGAGATAGCGTGAAAAATATACCAATCGCACCCCAAAAAGGGCAAACTTAACTAAGCTTGCCTTAAAGTCGTGAGCAAGCATATTGTTGAATGAATTAAAAATCAAACAGAAATGTTAGAAGCTTGCAAAATACCTTCTGAAATAAGAAACTTCATTGCTTGTCTAATCGCCTTCTCCCTTTGTTTATACTGTAATGCTTGTGGCATATCAATTTTAAAAAGGTCGCAGGGATTCCA
This sequence comes from uncultured Clostridiaceae bacterium, assembly GCA_964455565.1. Lineage (GTDB taxonomy): Bacteria > Bacillota > Clostridia > Monoglobales > Firm-18 > CAYVWT01. The sequence goes on from CAYVWT010000037.1 coordinate 291, forward strand.
GAACTCACCCATGATAAACATATGGTGAATGGCTGTAAGTACCATCCTTACAATAGCGATAATGGCTCGTTTTTTACCCCTCCTTTTGGAGATGCATTCATATTTGGTTTTGTAGTAAGGAGACTTATTCAACTTCACGGCTGCATGGGCGACTTGCACCAATGCAGGTTTGAGGTAAACACCGGCACGTGTAATTCGGACAGATTTCTTCTTGCCAGCAGATTCATTGTTGCCCGGCGTTAGTAAGACATATTGTGTCCTCCAAAAGATTGTAGATATGATACCAATACTTGCCTGTGGATTCCATACAGACATCATAGCAGTTTGTTCTCATTTAGCCACTGCTTGAACTGTAACATGGAATTGTTGAAGGTGGAAAAGCGTTTCTTGGAATAATGCGGCGTAATACCTTCAGTTTTGATGATTATGGCAACGAGAAAAGATTTGTGTACATCCCCGGGTTGCTTGGGCGAGCAGTGAAGCAAAGCGTAACGACCAGCCGACGCCACAGCAGATAGGGTAAACAACTTTCACAGTGCATACTCCCCAATAAAAATTTTAAGGGAGAAAACATTGACTGAACCATCACACATAAAGCGAGAAGCTATAACAATGATTAGCGTTCGGTCTCATGGAACCACTTATTTGTGCTTGAAAGATGATTCTTACACTGATTAATATATTGTTTTAATCCTTAAGGGAAGTCTACGACTCACCTCCCCGTGCTTTGTAGTTTACCTTCTCCATTAAGATAATTGTACAACAAAATGGGAAATGTCGCACCCCATTTTTTCATCACTATTTGTGCCGTAGCGACAGCGGCGGAATGGAGATAATATGAAAAATATAATTAAACCTAATGAACGTATTGATGATTTGCAAATTGTTATGCCAAATGGGAAATCTTTGAGTGTTATACAAAATCCAAATGGGTTTTGTTTTGGTGTGGATGCTGTTTTGCTTGCTAATTTTGCGCAGATACGCAAAAACTTTAAGGTTGTGGATTTTGGCACAGGCTCAGGAGTTATACCTCTAATTATAGCGACGAAGACAGATGCAGCCAACATAACAGGCATAGAAATACAAGAAAATGTTGCCGATATGGCACGCCGTAGCGTTATTTGGAATGAATTAGAGGATAAAATTGATATAGTTAATGAAGATTTAAAAACATTTGGTAGTGGGCTTTCATCAACCTTTGATGCAGTATTATGCAACCCTCCATACAAAGAAAGTGGTGGAGGGATTGTAAACCCTAACGACACAATTGCAATTGCACGCCACGAGATACATTGTACATTATTTGATGTTATTTCATCTGCAAGTCGTTTGCTAAGAGTAGGTGGCAAGCTTAATTTGATACATCGTCCGGAAAGATTGGTTGACATAATATGTATGATGAGAGAGCATAAATTGGAGCCAAAACGGATAAGGTTTATACACCCAAAGCCACACAAAACAGCAACAATGGTGTTAGTAGAGGCGACAAAAGGTGGGAAACCAAAATTATTCTTGGAGCCACCTTTGTACGTATATAATGAAAATGGTGAATATTCAGATGAAATAAATATGATATATGGCAGGAAAATTTAGTAGTTGTTTACGCTACCCTCTTTGTGTTCGCCATTAACAATAAACATAACCCACTCTGAAATATTAGTAGCATGGTCTGCGATACGCTCTAAATATTTAACAACAAGAACATAATTCACAGCACGGTACACAGATTTTGGATTTTTTATAATTTCGTCACCAATTTGGTCAATAAGCTTTAAGAACATAGCATCTATCTCATCGTCAGAATTGCAAATTTTGGTTGCTTTTTCGACGTCTAAATTAATATAAGAATCAATAGCGCCTTCTACCATAAGGGTTACTTTATTTGCCATACGGGTTATGTCAGTTGGTGGTTCCATTTCATCTTTGAAATTAGCCATTTTAATAGTTAGCATAGCAATATCTTGCGATTGGTCACCTATACGTTCCATATCCGTGATGATTTTTAATGCAGCACTAATTTTGCGCAAATCGGTAGCAATAGGCTGCTGACGAGCGATAAGGTTTAGGCATTGTCTTTCTATTTCATGCTCCATATCATCAATTTTATTAGAATTTTTATAAACATTTTTTGCGAGAACGGTATCTCCATTAACAAGAGCTTGAATTGAATCTCTTATTGCTGATTGAACTAATTCACACATATCTAATAGAGTGTTTTGCATAGTAAGTAGTTCAAAATCGAAACGATGTCTGGTCATATAATCACCTTCCAAATAATATTTTATTTAATAATAACAAAAGAATGTTACGAAAGAGTTAAAACAATGTTAAATCTGTGTTAAGAAAGATTTAACATAAACTTAACAAAAAATTGATATTAACTTAACTTTGGAATGATATTTTTGTTATGCAATAAAAATTAAGGAGGATATGAAATGAAAAAAATATTTGCACTATTAACAGTAGCAACATTATTACTTACAGGCTGTGGAGCAAACCCACAAACAACACCAAAAAAGGCAGAAAAGATTTCAATAGTAGGTTCAACATCAGTTCAACCATTAGCACAAGAATTAGCAGATGAGTACAGCAAAAATGGAACACAAATTGATATTCAAGGCGTAGGTTCAGGTGCAGGAATCAAAGCAATAACAGATGGCACCTGTGATATTGGAACATCATCGAGAGATCTTACAGCAGAGGAAAAATCAAAAGGCTTAAAGGAATATATAATAGCTTATGATGGTATTGCAGTAGTATTTAACCCAAAGAATACAGTTAGCAATTTATCAGTAGAACAAGTTTCTAAAATTTTCAAGGGTGAAATTAAGCACTGGAAAGAAGTTGGTGGCGATGATAAAGAAATAATCGTAGTAAGCCGTGAAGCTGGTTCTGGAACTCGTACAGCATTTGAAGAATTGTTGAAGGTTCAAAAAGATGCAGAAAAAGACGGTAAAACAGTAAAAGTTAGCGCACTTTATGAAAAAGCACAAGTAGCAGAGGGAAATGGAGCTATAAAACAAAACATTGCAAGCAAGGAAAATGCAATTGGTTATATTTCAATAGGCTTTATTGATAACACATTAAAAGCTTCTAAAATTGATGGTATAGATGCAACAGAGGCAAACGTAAAAGCAAAAACATATAAGGTTATGCGACCATTCTTAATGCTTACAAAAGGTCAAGAAAACCCAGCAACCAAAGCATTTATTGACTATATTATGGGTGATGCAGGGCAGAAAATTGTGGCTGCTAAATATATTACTATAAAATAATGGAAGCAGAGATTTAATGGATACATTGACTAAGCAAAATAAAAAACTAAAACCAAAAGCTAAGATAACCGACATAATAGAAAAAATTGTTGAAGCATTTCTATTCTTATGTGCTTTAATGGCAGTGTTATCTGTTGCAGTAATTTCAGTATATATTTTTATAAAAGGAACACCAGCCATTGCCAAAATTGGACTTTTCAAGTTCATTTTTGGTATGGTCTGGAACCCATCTGCTGATTTGTTTGGAATATTCCCAATGATAGTTGGTTCTATATACCTAACCCTTGGTGCCATAATTGTAGGTGTGCCGATTGGTTTATTAACAGCAGTATTTCTTGCAGAGCTTGCTCCGAAATGGGTAACTAAAATTATATCTCCGGCCGTAGAGCTACTTGCGGGAATACCGTCAGTAGTTTATGGCTTTTTTGGGTTAATAGTAATAGTACCTATTATAGACAAAATTTTTGGCGGTGGTGGAAATAGCTTGCTTGCTGCAATAATTATTGTTAGCATAATGATACTTCCAACTATAATTAACATAAGCAGAACTTCAATAAAAGCTGTTCCGACCATATATAAAGAGGGTTCGCTAGCGCTTGGAGCGTCTAATATTGAAACAATATTCAAGGTTATAATTCCTGCTGCAAAGTCTGGAATTCTTGCAAGTGTTGTTTTAGCAGTTGGTAGAGCAATAGGTGAAACGATGGCTGTAATATTGGTAGCAGGAAACACACCAATGATACCACAGGGAATTTCAAGTAGTTTTAGAACACTTACTGCCAATATTGCTATGGAAATGAGCTATGCAAGTGGTTTGCAGTTAGAAGCATTATTTGCAACTGGTGTTGTTCTATTCATATTTATTATGGTGCTTAATTTAACACTAAATTTACTTACATATAAGGCAGGTGAATAAGATTGCGTACACTTAAAGACAATTTTATGAAAAGTCTTATTTATTTAGCGGCAGGGTTAACATCAATCACGCTAATATGGATAGTTGCATATATATTATATCGTGGTCTTGGCGGTATAACCCCAGAATTTTTACTTGCAATGCCAAAGGGCGGAGGGGCAGAGGGCGGAATATTTTCTATTATAATAATAACCCTTTGGATAGTTGGTCTTGCTGTACTTATATCAACACCAATTGGCGTATGTGCGGCGGTGTATCTTGTTGAGTATGCTAAGCCTGGCAAAACAGTAAGGCTTATACGGTTTGCAACCGAAAGCTTATCTGGAATACCTTCAATTATATATGGGCTTTTCGGAATGGTGTTTTTCCAAGGGTTTTTAAGGCTTGGGTTTTCGATTTTGTCCGGTGCATTAACGGTTAGCATTATGGTGCTTCCAACAGTAATTCGTACAACGGAGGAAGCATTAAAATCTGTTCCTATTAATTATCGTGAGGGTTCGCTTGCGCTTGGTGCAACCAAATTACGCACAATAATTATGGTGATTTTGCCTTGCGCTGTTTCTGGAATACTTGCGTCGGTAATACTTAGCATAGGGCGAGTTGTAGGTGAAACTGCGGCGCTACTTTTAACTGCTGGTACTGTGCAACGTATGCCATCTTCAATTTATGATTCAGGCAAAACTCTTGCTGTGCATTTGTATATATTAGCAAAAGAGGGTATTTCGCTGAACAAAGCTTTTGCAACCGCCTCTGTTTTAATAATTGTTGTGGCATTAATAAATTTATCTGCAAACTATCTTGGCTCAAAGCTTAAAGGAGATAACATATGAAATTTCAAGTTAGCGATTTAGACTTATTTTATGGTGATTTTCAAGCACTGAAAAAAATCAATATAGAAATTCAAAATAATGAAATTACAGCATTTATTGGGCCATCCGGTTGTGGTAAATCTACATTTATTAAAACCCTTAATAGAATGAATGATTTAGTCGAGGGTTGTGTTATAAATGGAACAGTGCTTTTAGATGGTGAGGATATATATAAAAATGTTGATGTAATTAATTTGCGCAAGAGAGTTGGAATGGTGTTCCAAAAGCCTAATCCATTTCCAATGAGTATATATGATAATATAGCTTATGGTCCACGCACACACGGTATGAAAAACAAAGCTCAGCTTGACGAGGTTGTAGAGGCTTCACTTCGTGCGGCAGTAATATGGGATGAGGTAAAGGACAGGCTAAAAAAGAGTGCACTTGGGCTATCTGGTGGTCAACAGCAACGTTTGTGTATAGCAAGAGCATTAGCAGTTCAGCCTGATGTACTTTTAATGGACGAGCCAACAAGCGCACTTGACCCAATTTCAACCCTAAAAATTGAGGATTTGGTTGCAGAGCTTAAAGAAAAATATTGCATAGTAATGGTAACACATAATATGCAACAGGCAGCACGGATTTCAGATAAAACTGCATTTTTCCTACACGGAGAAATTGTTGAATATAACCATACGGAAAAAATATTTTCTGTTCCACTTGATAAGCGAACAGAGGATTATATAACAGGTAGATTTGGTTAAGAATATGCAAATAAGAGCTTAGGAATTTTTCTAAGCTCTTTTTTTTATGCATTTTAGTAAAAAAGTTGCAAAGCAAATTTTTTCTGTTCTAAATGTGGACAAAGTATAATAATAATAATTGTAAGGGGGTATGCAAATGATAATTAGGGAGCAAATAATTCAGAATTTACCAATTACTATAAGAGGAAAAGTTAATGCTTTGTCAGATGATATATTTTCTGAATTAGAGGAAATACGCCTTAGAGTAAATAGACAGCTTATGATATACACATCAAAAGGAGCAAAGCCCCTTGCGCATATAGTAAGTTTAAGTGAAATTGAAAATTGCCTACAAATAATAAGTGGTGCATCTGTCTATGCGTTTTTAGAGGAAATAAAAAATGGTTTTATAACTCTAAGTGGTGGGCATAGGGTTGGCTTGTGTGGAAGGGTTGTAATGCAAGGCGCAGAGGTTATAAACATTAAGCAAATAAGTGGAATAAACATTAGAATAGCAAGGCAAATTAAGGGCTCGGCAAATAGCATAATTCCTTACATAATTAGTAATAATACAGTTCAAAACACGCTTATTATATCCCCTCCTCAATGTGGGAAAACAACGATGCTTCGTGATGTTGCAAGGCGAATAGGCGCAAAATTCAAGGTTTCTATTATAGATGAGCGAGGCGAAATATCTGCTCTGTGCAGTGGTGTACCACAATACGATGTAGGGGAAATGACGGACACAATTGACCTTTGCTCTAAAACAATTGGAATTCCCTTAATGCTACGAAGTATGTCGCCAGATGTAATAGTAACAGACGAAATAGCCGAGGGGGATATAGGCGCAATAAAGCAGGCGTTATCGTGTGGCGTTAAAATAATTGCAACAGCGCACGGTGATGATGCAATTAGCACAGTATCAAGAATACAGTTACAGCCGTTAATAGACCAATTTGGCTGTGTAATAATGCTAAGCAGAAAAAATGGAGTTGGCACTATTGAAAAAATTATCAAAGGAAGTGAGTTGGTTTGAAAGAAAATCACTTTCAAACTAACCTGCTCCGCATGAATTTATTGCACAGGCGAAATTTTCGTCGTAAAAGCGCTCCGAAACGCCTATGTGCAAAGTACCATCTTAACGCCTTATCTGGCTCACGATAAGTGCGAGGCATAACTTTAATTAAATTTTGTGAGCCTGAAAGGCTAATGGTACTTTATATGATAACAAAGCTAATTGGAAGCGCAATAGTGGTGTGTGCATCAAGTAAAATTGGGTATGATGCAGGCAACAGGTATACTCGCAGGGTAAAAGAAATTCGTGCATTTCAAAGTGGACTTTGGACGCTTCAAAGTGAAATAAGCTTTTGCAGAACTATGCTTGCAGAAGCACTTGCAAAGTCCAGCACACTTATTCAAACGGTTGCATCTGATGTTTTCTTACACGCTTCCGAAAACCTAAAAAATTGCACAGGAATTACAGCAAAAGAGGCTTGGGCTAAGGCGCTTTTTAACAATCAAAAAAAACTATCAATTGGTGCAGATGAGCTATCAATATTAAGCTCATTTGGTGGGCTTTTAGGTGCAAGTGATGCAACTGGTCAAATAAGCAATATCGAGCTTACAATTGCAAAGCTTTCTGTATGCGAAAAGCAAGCAGTAGAGGACGAGAAAAAATTGACTAAATTATATCGTAGCTTGGGTGTTATAGCAGGAGTTTTCATAGCGATAATATTTATGTAGCCAAGACAAGGAGGACATAAAATGGACACAGGCGTAGATTTAATATTTAAAATAGCAGCAATTGGAGTAATAACAGCTGTGCTAAATCAACTTTTAATTAACTCTGAGAAAAAAGAGCTTGGCTTAATGGTATCAATAACAGGACTTGTTGTTGTGCTTTTAATGGTTATTAAGGAAATAAATTACCTTTTTCAAACAATAAAGACGTTATTTGGGTTATGATAATTAAAATAGTAGCAATAGGAATAGTCGCAACTGTGCTTGCGATAGTTTTGCGCAAGGAAAAGCCAGAATTTGCGGTGGCAGTTGGAATTATAGCTGGTATAGTAATACTTACAATGCTAATGAATGACATACAGGCAGTTTTGCAAAGCATCAAAATTGCATCCGAAAAGGCAGGCGTTGAGCCACGCTACATAGCATTACTAATTAAAATAATAGGAATATCATACATAACACAGTTTGGCTCGGCAATTGCAAAGGATGCAGGAGAGGGCGCAATAGCAAGCAAAATAGACCTTGGAGGGAAAATAGCAATACTGCTTTTATCCGCACCACTGCTTTTTGCCCTTTTAAACCTGATAATCGGAATTTTACCATAGGAGAAAATGATGAAAAAAATACTAATATTAATTATTTTGCTTATGCCACTAATTGTAAGTGCAAGCACGGCGACTGATGAAACAAAAAATATTATTGACTCGCAAATAAAAACATCTGGCGCAAGTGAACTGCAAGCCCAGTTAGAAAGGATTAATAATAATGATTTTAGCGAAATTTTGCCAGACTTTAACATAACAGATATGGCAAAATCGCTTACACAAGGTGGCTGGAAATGGGATGTAGGAATTATTTTCAATCGAGCATTTGCATATTTTTGCAAACAGCTTTACATAAGCATAAAGGTTATGATACAGCTTATTATGCTTGCACTTTTAGGGGCACTGATTGAAAATTTGCAAAGAAGCTTTGGAAAAGATGGTGCTTCAGAGGTTGCATTTTACGCTTGCTATTGTATGGTTGCAGGTGTTGGTATAAAGGTATTTATGCTTGCAGTAGCAGGGGGGCAAAAGGTGATAGATGATATGATTGTATTTATGAATGCGCTAATTCCAACAACGCTCACACTCCTTGCAACAAGTGGTGGTGTGGTTAGCGCAGGAATATTTCACCCTGTTATAATGATGTCAATTCAGGTTATTTCACTTTCTGTAAAAAATATAATAATACCACTAATTATGCTTTCTACTGCGCTAAAAATTGCAGATAATTTATCAAGCGAGCTTGGAGTTGGTAGGCTTGCAAACCTGCTTAATTTGGCTGTCAAATGGCTAATTGGAATAATATTAACTGTGTTTATCGGCATAATTTCTGTTCAAAGTATAGCTGCACCTGCGATTGATGGAATATCAATTAAGACAACAAAGTTTGCCGTAAGTAGCTTTGTGCCAGTTGTAGGCTCAATCCTTGCAGATTCTGTTGATTTGGTTTTGGGTTGCTCTGTAATATTAAAAAACGCAGTAGGAATAGCAGGGTTAATCGGAATAGCGCTGATTTGCTTTGCGCCAGCAATAAGGCTTTTCGTGCAAGTTATCCTTTTTCAGCTTGCCTCGGCATTAATCGAACCAATAAGTGATAAGCGAATTGTTAATTTAATAGGCGAGCTTGGAAATTCGCTAAACTTAATTTTTTCAATGGTAATAACAGTTACGCTTATGTTTATAATCAATATTACTATAATTATTAGTGCAGGAAATACAGCGGCACTAATGGGGAGGTAGTATGGGTTATTTAAGCATTTGGATAAAAGGGCTAATAACTATTGTGGTGCTGTGGTCATTTGTAGAGCTATTATTGCCAAGCGCAGATATGAAAAAATATGTACGCTTTGCAGTTGGAATAATAATTATGCTAACTATAATAAAACCAATTTTAAACATAAAAGAAATAAAAATAGACGATGTAAATTTCCCAAAACAAGTTGAATATTCAGCAAAAGGAACAAATGAGCAAATTGAAACTGTTTATAAAAATAAGCTTGAAAACGAAGTGTTAAGTAAATTTAACCTATCCTATGTAAAAATATATATAAATAGTGATAAGCAAATAACAAAGGTAGAATTAGAAAATGTTTCCCAAAAA
>CAYVWT010000037.1:10018-13451 GCA_964455565.1 uncultured Clostridiaceae bacterium
TGACAAAATAAAACAAAGAGGTGATTAAGATAAAAGAGCTTATAGAAAAAAACAAGTATTATATAATATTTTTAGGTATAGGGCTAATTTTACTTATTTTTTCTACTACATTTACAGGCACACAAAATAACGATTCTAAATTAGAAACACGTTTAAAAAATGTGCTTGAAAAGATAGATGGAGTGGGCGAAATGTCGGTAATGATTACAAGTAAGCCAAATAATGAGATTGAAGGAGTGGTAATAGTTGCGAGAGGGGCGGAAAATCCCACCGTAAGAAAGACGATAACAGATGCCGCACTTGCGGTAATTGGCGTAAAGCCATACAAAATTCAAGTGTATGCTCAAAAAAAAGGGGAGGCAGTTAAAAAATGAAAAAAATAAATTTGAATGCGTTTAACAAGAGGCAAGTAATTTTGGCAGGACTTATAGTTATGATAGCAGTAGCAGGTTATGTAAACCTTAATTATCAAGGTAACGAGGCAATGCCAGCATCAAGCACAGTAGCAGATATTCCGTCTACACCAAAGGAAGATGATTATTTCACAACCGCACGCCTTGAAAAAGAAAAGAGCAGAAGCGCTGCAATGGATATATACAGAGAGCTAATTTCAAACCCTCAAAGCTCGCCAGAAACAAAGCAAAAATCACAAAGTGACCTTTCTGCTTCGGCAAAAGCAATTGAAAACGAAGCAATCCTTGAAAACCTAATAAAGGCAAAGGGCTTTGACAATGTGGTTGTATATATTTCAGAGGGTGGCGCAAATATTATCGTTAAAACAACTGGCTTAGTTCCTGCACAAGTGGCACAAATAAAAGACTTCGTAATTGAAAAAACAAAGATAACCCCTGAAAAAATAAAAATTGTTGAAATAAAATAAAAAACTACTTTTAATTTCACTCCTATTGTGGTAAAATATAGATAAATGCGAAAGGAGTGTTGATAAATGAGTGAAGAAAAATTAATTCCAGAGGCAATCGGAAGTGTTAGAATATCTGAAGAAGTTGTAGCGATAGTTGCAGGAGTAGCTGCAATGGAAGTAAATGGTGTAGCAGGAATGAGTAGTAGCCTAACAGGTGGCATTGCAGAGCTTTTAGGCAAGAAAAACCTTTCAAAAGGCGTTAAGGTTGAGCTTGGTGAAACAAGTGCTTTGGTTGGCATTTCCTTAGTTGTTGAATATGGTTGCAGAATTCCTGACGTTGCTTGGGAAGTTCAAGAAAAAGTAAAAAAAGCGATAGAGAGTATGACAGGACTTGAGGTTACAAAGGTAGATGTATTTGTGAACGGTGTAACTGGGGCCAAGGATGACAAAAAGGAAGAAACAGTTCAAGAATAGTCAAAAGGTTGCCGATTATAAGGCAACCTTTTTTTATTCGGTGCTAAGCGCCTCAATTGTTTCCCTTGCTATTGCCCTAATAATGCCACAGGCAGGCACAGCGAGTAGCATACCTACAATACCGAATAATCTACCACCAATTATAACAGCCATAATGGTGATTATTGGATGCAGTCCAACGTGCTGTCCCATAATTTTTGGTGAAATAATTGCACCTTCAAGCTGTTGCACAATTAAATAAATAATCCCTACCCAAATTATTTTATACGGTGAATCTATCGCAGCAACAATTATTGCAGGGGCTAACCCTAAAAATGGGCCAAAATATGGGATAATATCAAAAATACCAGTTATGGCGCCCAAAATAAAGGCATATTTAACACCAATAATTGAAAGACCGATGTATGTCATAAGCCAAAGAACCAACGCTACGCAAAGCTGTCCTCGTATAAATTGCTTGCATACATCATTAATATCAGTTAGGGCTGAAAATACAAATTTCCTCCAACCCTTTGGAATAAGCCCAATTATTGCTGTTGCAATCTTTTCACGGTCCTTTATAATATAAAAGCTTATAATTATTCCAAAAAATAAATCAAGCATAAAGCTCATTGTTCCAATAAGAACATTGGTAATTTTGTTAATATATTCAGACGAAATTCCGTGAAACGCACCAATAGAATTTTTAATAAATGGTGGCAGGGTTGAGTTAAAATCTGTATACATAATTAAATAATTGTTAATGGCAGATTCAAGCGACATAACCCCACTTACAATATGTGGCACACCAATCCAAAATATAGCTATAATAACACTAATGAAAATTAAATAAATACAGCAGAGAGAAACAAAACGGTTTACTCCCTTGCTTTCAAGAAATTCGGACACAGGGAGGAGTAGATAGGCAATTAATATGCCGAAAAAAAGTGGCATAAGAGCTTCATGAACTATAAAAAGTGTGGCAATACAAATAATAGCTAATAAAACCAATAATGCAACTCTAATTTTTACCACACCCCACTAATCCTATGTACACAGCCATTTAGGCTGTGCAAAGCTATTTGTTCATATCTAAAAAATTATCCGCAAAAGAACCAAGTGTAGTAAACATACGGTTAGTGCTTTGTGCCATACGTTTTCTGTCACGTTGGTCAACAGGGTTAATCATCATTGCTGCACCAATACCCATAACGGTACCTGCTATCATACCTTTCATAAATCCATTTCTCATATTATTTAATCTCCATTCAGTATAATTTTTTTGTCTTTGAAATTTATATCTTTCTCTATTGCTACACTTTTCCTGCCACTTAAAACGTCTTCAATAAACCCATCAGACACTTCAAGCTCTGCAATTTCCCCAATTTCAGCATTAAATATAATATCACTAATTATGCCCATTCTGTGGGATTTATGAACAATAATCGTGCCGTCAACATCTTTTTGAAAGCTTGCAATGTTTTTAGTGCCACGCATAGCTTTTGCTGGGGCTACCACGTTTTTATTATTCACCCAAACAGTTGATGCGTCGATTTTGCTTATATCATCAATTTTTATGAGCTTTGCAAGAGGAATAATGCTGTTAGTGGATATAATAAAAGCACATACTTTTAGCGTTCTTGTATCGAAAAGCACGTCGCTTATCTTTCCCAAACGCATGCTTTCTTTTTCAGTTAAAATTGGTAAATCTATTAGCTTGCTGAACTTTTTCATAACATCATCCTCAATAGTATTATATCTCATTTGAGAAACTTTAAACGTGCGGATAATTTGATATTTTGTATTTATTTGCAAAAGTTTAATTAAATAATATATAATATTTTTGCATTTTCAAAATATTTTTCTATGTTATTGTTAAAAAATTCCTTAATATTCATTAGTTGGTCTTTTTCGTAAACGAATTTGCCATAGCCAAATTGACCAAATTTGAATTTTCTGCCCTCTTCGTTCATATCAAGCGTTGTTTGTGGGAAAATATTCAAAATATTATTTTTGGCTGTGGTTGTAAAACGGTGAGATATTATTTCAAAGGTATATTCACCCTTTGGGATAGATTTTGCAGTGGTTTTAAGCAAATTTTCATAATCTTTTTGCCAG
>CAYVWT010000038.1:0-13450 GCA_964455565.1 uncultured Clostridiaceae bacterium
TTTTCACCTGCACGGTTTGCAACAATTGTGACAGTCGTTCCAATTTCTCCACGAATAATTGAAACAGTTTTATCAATAACAAAGCCAGCTATATCAACACCATCAACAGTTTCGATGATATCACCTACTTGAAGCCCTGCTAAATGTGCCGGCGAGCCTGTAATTGGTGCGCCAACAACTGTCTTACCGTTATTCTCAGATATATTAACACCAATTCCTACAAATTCCCCACCTATATCCTCGGTCGCTTTTGTAAATTCATCCTCCGATAAATAACGAGAATGTTCTTCAAGTGCAGAATATGCACCCTTCATTAGCTTGTCGAAGGTTGCAGGGTCGTCTGTTATCATCTTCTTTATTGCTGCTGTTAGTAGCTCGTCCCTTGTTACATCAAAACGATATACTTTTTCGGTAGCTTTTAGTACATTTTCAAAAAAATCATACATAACCTTTCCGTCGGTTGTGTCAATTTCATTCGTAATTGCATAAGCATTGCTAAAAAACATAACAAAGCATAGCGCAAATGTTATAATTCTGTTAAATTTCATAATATTCCTCTTTTCTCAATTTTGGACCTCAATATATAATGGATTCACGCTGTCGCTGGTATAATACCCCAATATATACACAAAACCGTCAAGAAAATTGCTGTTTAATTCATCATCATAGATAATTCTTTTGTTTTGTGTAACGTTAATATTGCCCAGCTCAACATCTATATATTTCTCATTTGCTACATTAGACCAACTGCCAAAGGTTGATTTTTCTAATGAAGTTAGTATTAATTTATTGCCTTCCTTGAAAAACAATTTGCCCCTTAAAAGTGTTGGGATTTTTATATTATTTTGCTTCCAAACAATAGTCGCCTTATCATTTTTATCTACAATGGCGTTATAATATATTCCCTCGGTTAAAAGCCCCATACCACCAATTTCATTGCCGATAATCACTATTGTATCGAGGTTGACTTCTGCTACACCAATACTTTGCAGGGTGTAAACCGAGCTTACAATATTATAATTCGGGTTTTTAATTCCATAATACGTTAGCCCTTTAATTATTGGGGAAATATCCTCACTTTTAGGTGAAATGATTTTGTTATTCGGAAGTAATATTCCCTCACGAATTGCAGTTGCAACTGAAATCTTGTAAAAATTATCTATATATCGCCAATCCTTATAATGCTTAATTACATCTGTTGTTAATTCCCTGTTTATATTTAATTTTTCAACCAGTTTGTCCGACATTTGCTCGATACTAAGTGCAAAAACAGACTGTGATATTGTTATTAAAATTATAAAAATCGCAAATACTTTCTTCATAAATATGCTCCTGTTTACATTTTTTCTGGTGCATCTACTGCTAATATTCCAAGAACGTTTGCAAGGGTAATGCGAACGCTGTCAATCAATTTTAAGCGTGCGTGAAGTAACTCTACATCGTCAACCTTAACTCTGCAAGCGTTATAAAATGAATGAAATGCATTTGCAAGGTCCATTGTATAACGTGTCATTCTTGATGGCTCTAATATATCTGATGCAGATTTTATCTCGTCTGGAAGCTCACTTAATTTGCGAATTAAATCTAATTCCTCTGGCTGTGTAAGGCGTGTTACATTTACCTCACTTGCTCTTTTAACATTAACTCCCTCTTCGGCTAACAAACGAATAATGCTACAAATTCTTGCGTGGGCATATTGAACATAATAAACAGGGTTATTATTGCTTTGCTCCACAGCCAAATCAAGGTCAAAATCAAAATGACTGCCTGCGTTCCTCATATTAAAAAAGAACCTTGCGGCGTTAATGCCAATATCCTCAAGCAAATCATCAAGGGTTATTGCCTTACCTGTGCGCTTAGACATACGAGCAACCTCGCCGCCACGCATTAAGCGAACAAGTTGCATAAGAACTACCTCTAAGCTATCTGAATTGACACCAACTGCGTCCATAGCCGATTTCATTCTTGCAACGTGTCCGTGGTGGTCTGCACCCCACACGTCAATGACTCTCTCAAACCCTCGTGTTACAAATTTGTTTCTGTGGTAAGCTATATCAGCCGCAAAATATGTTGGAATTCCATTTGCTCTAACAAGAACATCATCTTTTTCGCCGTCTTCCGAGGCTTTAAACCAAATAGCTCCCTCTTTTTCGTAGGTAAAGCCTTTTTCTTTTAGAAGTGCAACAGTTTCCTCAACCTCACCACTTTTATATAACTCACTTTCATAATACCAAACATCATAATTTATGCGATACCCTGCAAGAGTTTTTCTCATCATTTCCACATTTTTTGGAAGAGCATAATTTACAAGTGCAGTTTTCCTCTCGTCATCACTGCAATTAACAAATTTATCGCCGTTTTGCGCAATAAATTCCTTTGCACGAGTGATAATATCTTCACCTTGATACCAATCCTCTTGGAATTCAACAACAACACCACACTCTTGCAAATACCTTGCAGAGAGTGATGCTCCAAATTTCTCTATTTGATTTCCTGCATCATTTAAGTAAAATTCTCGTGTAACATCATAGCCTGCAAAATCAAGAACAGCCGCCATAGAATCGCCTAATGCACCACCCCTTGCGTTACCCATATGCATAGGCCCTGTTGGATTTGCGCTAATAAATTCAACCATAACCTTTTTGCCCTTGCCAACATCAATCGAGCCATAACGGTTGCCAAGTTCCTCGACAAGTGGTAAAACATCATAAAGCCAGTTATTGTTAAGGTAAAAGTTAATAAAGCCCGGCCCCGCTACCTCTACTTTATCAATATAGGTTCCGTCTAAGCTGATATTATCTATTATACTTTGCGCAACTACCCTTGGAGGCTGTTTGGCAATTTTTGTAAGCAGCATTGCTACATTAGTTGAAAAATCGCCATTAAGCCTCTCACGAGGTGTTTCAATAGTATAATCAACCTTTTCAAAATTAGCATTTTTAACTGCCATATCAATTATGCTTGTAATTTGTTCTCTTACTTTTTGCTTAATATTCATTAGTATTTAATGACACTCCCTTATCTGCATATAAAAATCGTTCTTTCCTGCCGATGTATTATCTATTTCTATTTGGTATTCTGCCGATATTTCGCCACCACTATCAGTAACATTTACATTTACTGCGTTCGAATGAACGCCAATTGTAAATGCCCCATATTGCGTTTCATAGCAACACAAATGACGCTGACCTTTTTCAAAGATTAGCTGGGTATTATTCTCCCCAAACCTTAGCATAGTTATTTTTTCGCCCTCTATTTTTAAGGTTGTAGTTGTACCCTCCATACCTGTTAGCTCTGTTTCATCGTATGTAATATAATAATTATCGCCTTTTTTATAATAGCTACCTGCTGTAACAAGCTCTATTATTTCTTGATCAGAGCTTCCGTCTGTTTGTGTGCCTTTTAATGATATAATTACATCTTTTTTATTCATCATTTTTCCTCCGTAGAATTTAGTATTTCTCTATGGAAATCCTTGAAACATCGCTTGAAATTTGGCGGTTTAAGAACATACTGCCAAGATGTACAAAGCTATCTGTAGAATCACTTACAAAATATTTATAGCTTGCCTGTGCTGTTGCCATAATATCACGACTGCTTAGCATATTATGAACGTATGCAGATGTTGGTACGCCAGAATCAATAAGAGTTATTTCACTGCCCATTATATCAGAAATAACGTTGCTTAGCAAAGGATAATGTGTGCAACCAAGGATTATTGTGTCAACGCCTGCGGAAATCATAGGCTCTAAATACTCCTCGGCAACTAAATGAGCCACTTTGTTATCGGTATACCCATTTTCAACTAATGGCACAAAATCAATTTCTGCAATATGTTTTTGATACGAGCCACTATTTATAGTTCCTGTTGTTCCTAAAATACCTATTTTATTATTTTTAGTAGCCAAAGCCGCCGCATTTGCTGTCGGGTTAACTACGCCGATAATTGGAATATCAAATTTTTCTGTAACATAGTCAAGCGCAACCGAGCTTGCAGTTCCACAAGCGATTATTATGGCTTTAATATCAAACGTCATAAGGAACTTTATATCCTGAACAGCATATTTTATAATTGTTTCACGGCTTCTAGTACCATACGGAACCCTACCTGTATCGCCAAAATAAACTATGCTTTCGTTTGGCATTTGAGTCATAAGCTCTTTTACTACTGTTAGCCCACCAAGCCCACTATCAAAAACTCCAATAGGTCTGTTATCCATTGTACCACCCTCTATTCCATTGCATAGGCAATGATTTCATCTAATAGTTCGGTAAATGTTACGCCACTTTTTTGCCATAAGGTTGGGAACATACTGTTATCTGTGCAACCCGGCAGAGTGTTTAGCTCGTTTAAAACTATTCTACCAGTTGATTTTTCTAAGAAAAAGTCTATTCGAGTAAGCCCTCTACATTCCATAGCAAGGTATGCTCTCTTGCCTATTTCGGTAATTATTTCTGTTTGTTCGTCTGTTAATGAGGCAGGGATTGCGCTATCCGCCATACCTGCTGTATATTTTGACTCGAAATCATAAAACTCACTATCGGTTATTACTTCGCCAAGTAGTGCAACCTTTGGGGCTTCGTTTCCAATAATTCCACATTCAATTTCACGAGCATCAATATATTCCTCTACCATTGCCTTTGAATCATAATTTAGCGCATAATGTATAGCCTCTATTAATTCATCAGCAGAGCCCACTTTATTTGCACCAATTGATGAGCCTGCGCCAGATGGCTTTACGAAAACAGGATATGTAAATTTTTGTTCTACCTTATTTAATATGTTTTGAGGATTTGCCAAATCTGAATTAACAAACACAAGCCAATCTGCTTGTGGAATATCATTTGCTTGAAGCACTAATTTTGCAGTTGCTTTATCCATACATAGTGCACTTGAAAGCACTTTTGGACCAGTGTACGGTATGCCTGAAAGCTCTAACAATCCTTGCATTGTTCCGTCCTCACCATTTCTACCATGCAAAACAAGGTATGCAACATCTATTCTTATTTTTTCTACATTATGCCCACGGAAAAGTATAATGCATCTATCCCCTGCATCTGGTGAAATTATCGCCTTATGGACATTTCCACGTTCCCAATCGCCATTATCAAGCTTTGAAGTATCACCATCATAAAGTAGCCACTCGCCACCCTTAGTAATTCCAATAACGTATACCTCATATTTTTGTTTATCCAAATTGTTTATAACATTTCTGGCAGAAACACGAGAAACGTCGTGCTCGGATGAATTTCCACCAAAAATAACGCACACTTTTAATTTGTTCATTTTGAAATACACCCCTTTTACATATAATTTATTATATCACAAATACAAGCCGTTAATCGGCTTGTTTCACACCGATTCAATAAATACAACCAAAATAAAACCGTTTAGGTTTTATTACCCTAATGTATTTATTATATCATAAATATTATATGAAACAAAATTTGAAATATAATTGTAATCTACAAAAAGATTATTCCTAATATTGCGGACAAGACAATTAGCCAAATTGTATCTATTTTAGTTTTCATAGCCAAAACAAGCACTATTAGCATAATCACCAATGACATTGGCATAAATGTTGTACCGTTAAAAAAGGCAAGTGAGCCAAATGACGCAACTGCACAGCCCATTACTCCTATTACTGCTGGTCTAATTCCATTCATTGCCGAATTGACCAAATGTGATGTTTTGAATTTTTCATACAATTTTGCAACGAGGACAACTATAATAAATGATGGTAATACAACACCGAGTGCTGAAACACCAGCGCCTATTATAGAATAAATTACACCTTGCTCAAAAAATACTTTTGCCCCAACGTATGTTGCAACACAGGTTGCAAGTGGCCCTGGTGTCATTTGTGATACTGCCACAATGTCGGCATACTGCGCCGAGGTAATCCAACCCATACGTTCCATTTCTCGCTGAATTACGCTAATCATTGCATATCCGCCACCAAAACTGAAAAGCCCAATTTTAAAAAATATACCAAAAAGTTGAAAAAAAATCATTGAATTTTCCCCTTTAATTTACCTGAAATTATTCCAATAATTGCAGCGGAAATTACTATATAGGCTATGTCTACTTTTAAAAATTGTAATAATATAAAGGCAGAAATAGCTATTACTACCCCTGCAACGTCTACAATCGCCGATTTCATAAGCGTATATGTTGCAATGGCTATAAGCGCTGTAACCCCTGCCCTTACCCCTGCAAACATCTTTTGCACATACCATATATGCGCAAAATTGCTCAACGTAAACGCAATAACCAAAACTATTACAAAAGATGGCAGGACAACACCAACCGTAGCGACAACAGCTCCAATTATTCCTGCACATTTATAGCCAACGTATATGCTGGAATTAACAGCTATTACCCCTGGTAGTGATTGGGCAATCGCAAGCAGGTCAACAATTTCTTTTTCGTCAACCCATTTTTGCTTTTCAACAAGCTCGTGCCGAATTACAGGTATCATTGCGAAACCGCCACCAATTGTAATTGAACCTATTTTGAAAAATACCATAAACATTTTAAATAAGGAAAAGTTTTTATGTTTCAATTTATTACTCCTTTATTACCTTTAAAATGCCATTCTTTTTTCAAGAATGACATTTGATATTAGACCTGTCCACTATCCCAGTGCGAGCGGATAGTCGAGGATTTTTTCTGCCGAACGGTTCAGATGGGTTCCATCAATACTTTATGTATTGGTGGGTTCGAGCGGGAACGTTCGGTGGGAAAAAGACCGATTTTGCCGCCGTGTCTGGGTTAGCGGACAGGTCTATTATTATGCAAGTGGTGTAACTCGTGAAATTAAATGCAAAATATTTCCATCAATATCTCTGAAAAAGAATGTACCTACTCCACTTGTTGAAATGTTTAATGGAGCTACAACCTCAGCGCCCTCGACTAATATTTTCTCGGTCATTTCTTCGATATTATCGGTCGAAAGTGCAATATGACGAATACCGCTAACCGTTTGATTGAATTTATCAGAAACCGTTTCAGCAGTGCAAAATTCAAGCATAGAGCCATCTGGTGATTGCAAAAAGTATGTACCCTTGCCATTATCATATACCTGTTTAAAATCAAATAATTTTATGTACCAATCTTTTAACTTTGCTGTATCACTTGAAAAAATTGCGATATGTTCTATTCCCTTTATCATAGTTATACCTCCTAAATTGATTATTGATACTAATTATTTTCTAAACAAGGACATAGGTTTCGAGAAAAACTTTTGTCAGACAAGGCGCAGGTTCTTTTGAATACTTAATGTATTCAAAATGGTTCTGCAACGAAGTATGGCAAAAATTTTGCCGAAATATAGTTCTTGATTTTAGGAAATGATTAGTATATATTATTGTATCAGATTTGATTGTATTTTTCAACAGTATTATGAATATATTCTAAGTAACAGCAAGGAGGGGTTTGGGTGAAGTTTAAATTTATGGCATTTTTAATATCAATTTGTATGATTGTTTGCGTAACAGCCGCCACACCTAAAAATAAATATAATATTTTTGTAGATGTTGAAAGCTCAAGCCTATATTTATTCAAGGATGGAGTGCTCGAAAAAACATATAAGTGTGCAGGGGGAAAACCGTCAACACCATCACCAGTTGGAAGTTGGAGGATAGTGCAAAAGGACACATGGGGCGAGGGCTTTGGTGGCAGGTGGATGGGCTTTGATTGCCCTTGGGGGAAATTTGGAATTCATGGCACCGACAAGCCAAATTCAGTAGGTTATAGCTCGTCCCACGGTTGCATTAGAATGTATAACGAGGATGTTAAAGAATTATACGATATTGTTCCTCACAACACAAGGGTTACAATTGAAGATGGCTGCTATGGTATATTTGGCAAGGGTTTTAGAACGCTTAAACCAGGTATGTATGGCGCAGATGTTATGGAGGTGCAAAAACGCTTAAAACAGCTTGGGTTTTTCAAGGGCTATGTAAATGGAATGTATGATGCCTCTTTGCAGGACGCTGTGCATAAATTCCAAAAGAAAAACAAAATGGCAGTTTCCAATACAATTTACTCAACATTTATGAACAAATTAGGTTTTATTCTTATGGAGTAAATTATTATTGTCTTTCACCTCAAAAAAGTGTATTATTAGCAAGAGGTGATTTTATCAAAACAATAATTACTGCCCTAAATGCAAAATATTCTCATTCATCGCTTGCAATTAGATATTTAGAAAAATATTGTACTGCGATTGATATATCAATTGCAGAATTTAGCATAAACGATAATATATACACAATTTATTCAGATTTACTGCATAGAAATGCTGATATTTACTGTTTTTCTTGTTATATATGGAATATGGAGCAAACCTTAAAGGTTGCTTCAATGGTTAAAGCTGCTATGCCACATGGGATAGTTATTTTTGGTGGCCCAGAATGTAGCTATAATGCTACGGAAATTATTAGCAAATATAGTTTTGTTGATTATATTATAATGGGTGAGGGCGAGGAAACCCTTAACGAATTACTTTTAGCCCTGCAAAATAACCTTGATGCTTCGCATATTATTGGCACAGCAAACCGAGAAAAAACAAACCCTTTGCGGGGGGCGATTGACTTATCAAATGTTAAACAGCCATATACAAAAGAGGATATTTGTTCCTTAAAAGACAAAATTATTTATTTTGAAACGTCAAGAGGCTGTCCATTTGCTTGTAGCTATTGTTTATCGTCAATTGACCGTGGTGTGCGCAATTTCCATATGGATTATGTAAAGCAGGGGCTTGGCTTGTTATTTGAAATGAACGTTCCACTTGTAAAGCTAATTGACCGTACATTTAATTGTGACTCAAAGCGTGCAATAGAAATTATACGTTTTATAATGGACAATAGCCAAAATACCTGTGTTCATTTTGAGGTTGCGCCAGGGCTACTTAATGATGAAATTATTGATTTATTGAAATTAGCACCAAAAAATATGTTTCAGCTTGAAATGGGAATACAATCGGCTAACCCAAAAACATTAGGTGCAATTGGCAGAAAATGCGATTTGGAAAAGGCAGCAAGCAATATATTAAAGCTAAAACAGGCAAATATTCACCTGCATTTAGATTTAATTGCAGGCTTACCTTATGAGGATTATACTTCATTTGCAAAGTCATTTGATTTTGTGTATGCGCTTAAACCAGATATGCTACAATTAGGCTTTTTAAAGATTTTGCATGGCACTTCAATTCAACTTAATCACAATATTTGCCACTGCACATTTGCACCGTATGAGGTGATATATACCGAATGGCTAACTCCACAGGAATTATGTAAGCTTAAAGGGGTTGAAAATGCAGTTGACCGTTTTTATAATAGTGGTGCTTTTTCAAGAACAATCGAGCTTCTTACAAGGAATTCACCATTTACTGCGTTTGAAAAGCTATCAGAAATTTTGAGTAGTGCAGAAAAATCTGGCAGTATTCCTCGTGCACAGTTATATGAACTGCTATTTAAACATTACGGAAACGAAATATTAGTGAGCTTAGTTTTAGATTTTCTGCAAAACAACAAAAAATTAGCCCTGCCAACCTTTGCAAAAATGGCACAGCCACAAAAATTTAAAGAAAAATGCTATGCCTTATTAAAGGATAGCAAATTTTTAGAAAAATATAATATTATACCAGAGCTTAAAAACATACGCTTTGAAGCAGTAATGGACAAGGTTATTTTAACAGATTATGCAAAAAATAACGTGTTTGATATAACGGAGTACTTTTGCTAACTATCTCCTTGACCCAAAAAGCCAATCACATATAAAAACAATTGCGGCCACAACAAATAAAACGTGAATTAAGCCTCCACCAATTCTAAGCAGAAAACCAAGCAACCAAAAAAACACTACAATTCCACCAAGCCAACGTAAAAATGACATATTGACGCCTCCTTTTTCAATATTATTTTATTCTAATTATATAATTATTGACATTAATATCATACATCAAATTTCTACAAATTACAACATAGAAATTATGTTGAGAAAAAATTCAATTTATATAATCAAAATATGTTAGCTTTCGCCATATAATTCTTGCAAAAAAAGCAGTGCAATATATGCTATTAAGCTATGCTCTAAAATTTCCAAACTACTTCACCTTATGTATATTTTAAGCACAAAACACAAACAATATGCAAAGGTAAATAAGTCTTATTTTATACTTATACCCAATAAATTTGGTAGAATGGAGATTGAAAATGGGAAAAATAAAACTTGGCATTATAGGAACAGGTATGGCGTTTGAGAGGTTGCATTACCCTGCGCTTCAACAGCTTACGGATAAATACGAAATTTCAGCGCTATGCAATAACGATGTAACTAAGGCAAAAAATATTGCACTAACAATCGGCGTTGATGCAAACAATGTTTTCCACGATGTTTCTGAAATGCTTTCAAATGCAGATATTGACGCTGTTGCTACAATGGTGCCAATTGATGAAAATTATGAGGTTGCGCATGCAGTTATATCAAGCAAAAAAAACTTAATAGCAGAAAAACCGTTTGCGTCAGACTTAAGTGCTGCTCGTGAGCTAACAGAGCTTGCAAAGGCTAATAGCGTTACTGTTATGGTTGCCGAAAACTTCCGTTATGAGGAAGAAAACAGAATCATAAAGGATATTATTTCACAAGGCAAAATTGGTCAGGTTGTTTATTTTATTGATAATAATGCAGGTGATTTCACAGAGGATATGAAACAAAATTCCTTTGCCGCAAAAGAATGGCGTCAGCACCCTAAATTTAAGGGTGGTACTTTCTTAGATGCTGGCGTGCACGACGTTGCTCGTATGAGGTATTTATTCGGCGATATTGATTCAATTTATGCAACAGGAAGACCACAAAATGAAGAATTCTGCCCATATTCCAGCATACATTCACAAATTAAATTCAAAAATGGGGTTACTGGACAATATAATTATTTCAACAGGATAAAGGAAACACAGGCACCATATATTGGTCTTAGAATTATAGGCACAGAGGGTGAAATTTTCTTGGAAAGCAAGGATAAGAGCTATGTTTGCGTATCATATAAAGATGGAACATCCGAGCAGATACAATACACACCTTCAAGGGGATATTACAACGAGCTATTAAATTTCTATAACGCATTAAACGGCAATGATGCAATCATTTCCACACCAGAAAAAGAAACAGATGATGTTAAGGTTATATTTGACATTATGCAATCAATTGAAACAAATAGTATAGTGCAATAACCAATATTATATTTAAGATGGTCGAGTTTTTCCTCGACCGTCTTTTTATTGACAATAGCTACTCACTTGATATAAAATGAAAACACAATACAATAAAAGGAGTAATTTTTATGAAACTACCAAAAATATTACATACACACAAATATTTGAGTAGGGTGTCGGAATTTTTTAAATATATAGGCCCAGGTTTATTAGTAACGGTAGGTTTTATAGACCCAGGAAATTGGGCCTCTAATGTTTCCGCAGGGGCAACATACGGCTACTCCCTTTTGTGGGTTGTAACTCTTTCTACAATAATGTTAATATTCCTTCAACATAATGCAGCGCATATTGGAATTGTTTCGGGCAAGTGCCTTGCAGAGGCTACATATTTTCACTTCAAACCAAAGGTTGCAAATACCATTCTTGGCTCATCAATTATCGCCGCAATTTCTACTGCCTTTGCAGAAATATTAGGTGGCGCTATCGCTTTAAAAATGTTGTTTAACATTCCAATTAAGCTTGGCGCAATTTTGGTTTTTATTTTCGTTTCTGTTATGTTGTTTTCAAATTCTTATAAAAGGCTTGAAAGATGGATTATTGCATTTGTTTCCCTTGTTGGAATATCATTTTTAATTGAGCTTTTTATGGTTAACGCTAACTGGACAAGCGTAACCATTTCAACAATAATTCCATCAACCCCAATAGGCTCAATTCCTCTAATACTTGGAATGCTCGGAGCTATTGTAATGCCACACAACCTTTTTTTACATTCTGAAATAATACAAAGCAGGCAATGGAATTTAGAAAATGAAAACGTAATTGAACATCAACTGAAATACGAATTTATTGATACTGCGTTTTCAATGGTCGTAGGCTGGGCAATAAATAGTGCAATGATTATCGTTGCTGCCGCTACATTCTTTGCACATAGCACAAAAGTAGATTCATTAGAACAAGCACAAAATATGCTAATCCCTATTTTAGGACCTTTGGGGGGTATCGCAGGGTTAGTCTTCGCAATTGCTTTGCTCTTTGCCGCAATATCTGCCGCTATGACAGCAGGGTTTGCGGGGGGCTCAATTTTCTCCGGAATATTTGGTGAGCCTTATAACGCAAAGGATTTGCACACTAAAATTGGGATTTTCATTACATTATTCTTTGCCTTAGTAACAATATTTTTTATAAATGACACCTTAACTGCATTAATATGGTCGCAAATACTGCTTAGCATACAACTTCCAATAACGGTGCTTACACAAATTCACTTAACATCTAATTACAAAGTAATGGGCAAATATGTTAATAAAGGCTTTGAAAAGTATATGCTATATTTAATAGCCGTTGTAGTAATTGCACTTAATTTAGCCTTATTATATAGTGTTTTTTCTGGGAATTAAGTTGTGCTATGGAAAACGTCCTTACCCTTCTTACATACAGGGCAAACCCAGCCATCTGGTAGTTCTTCAAATGGTGTTCCTGCCTCTACTCCACCTTTTGCGTCTCCATTTTGAGGATTATAAACATACTTGCAAACGCTACAAGTATATGTGCCATCTGTTTCCTCGTCAGCCTCAATAGCAGTAGGCGCAGAGGCTGGTGCGCCACCCTTAATTACATCTTTATAGTACGCATAGGTCATAGGCGTGCCATTTGATAGCACCTCCATATCCATAAGCTCACAAACAAAAATTGTATGCTTAAAGGTATCCACCGTACTTGTTATCTTTAAGCTATAGCTTGAACAGGTGTACTCCTGCAAAATAGGTCCACCAAGCGAATCTAATTCATATTTCACCTTGCTAAATTTTTCAGTATCTCTTCCCGAGTTAAAACCAAATATTGCAATGGTATCCACTGGGCAATCCTGAGTTAGTGTACTAATGGTTAAAAAACCAGATTTTATAGCCATATCGTGTGTCAAGTTTTCTTTTGCTATGCTAACAGCCAGTATAATTGGCTTGTTTGTTATTTGGAAAACTGTGTTTACAATACATCCATTTAACCTTCCATCTAAGCTTGTGGCTGCCACATAAAGCCCATAGCTAATCTTCGAGAGTGCTTTTTTATTCATTGTTATTCCTCCATTTTAATTATTATCTTTTCTATACAAAGTTGGAGTGGTACAAAGTCGTCTCTTGAATGCCCTGTTAAATGCTCGGATATTTTTAAAGCCACACGCAAATGAAATATTTGTAAGCGTATTATCCGATTGTGTAATAAGCTTACA
>CAYVWT010000039.1:0-8481 GCA_964455565.1 uncultured Clostridiaceae bacterium
AAAATATGCCTTCAATTAAAGACGTTGGTGTAATTTGCGACATCTTAACACAGCTTGGCGCAAAAGTTAAATATATTGATGAACATTGTATAGAGATAAATTGTGAAAAATTAAAAAGCTGGACTGCTCCTTATGAAATGGTGCAAAAAATGAGGGCATCTTATTACCTTATTGGTGCACTACTTGGCAGGTTTAATCATGCAGAGGTTGCAATGCCTGGTGGCTGTAACTTTGGCGTTAGGCCAATCGACCAGCATATAAAAGGCTTCGAGGCACTTGGTGCAAAGGTTGACATAACTCATGGAATAATCGAGGCACACGCAACAAAGCTAAAATCGGCACAAATGTATCTTGACGTTGTGTCTGTTGGAGCAACAATTAATATTATTCTTGCGGCAGTTCGTGCAGAGGGAATAACTGTTATTGAAAATGCTTCAAAAGAGCCTCACGTGGTTGATGTTGCCAATTTTTTAAATGCAATGGGTGCAAATGTGCGTGGTGCAGGTACTGATGTTATTAAAATTAAAGGTGTGGAGCGTTTAACTGGGGGTACATATTCCATAATTCCAGACCAAATAGAAGCAGGAACATTTATGATAGCTGCCGCTGCAACAGGGGGAGATGTGCTGGTTAAAAACGTAATTCCAAAGCATTTAGAAAGCATAACTGCAAAGCTTGTAGAGATGAATGTAACTGTCGAGGAATTTGACGATAGTGTTAGGGTAACACGCACAGGGAAATTGCACAAGGCAAATGTGAAAACCCTGCCATACCCTGGCTTCCCGACCGACCTTCAACCACAAATCGTTGCCCTATTATCAATTGCAGAGGGAACATCTGTTATTACTGAAAGTGTTTGGGATAATCGTTTCCAATATGTGGACGAATTAAGGCGACTTGGTGCACATATTACTGTTGACGGAAAAGTTGCAGTAATCGAGGGCGTGGAAAGTCTTTCAGGCTCACCTGTTAGGGCGACAGACCTTCGTGCAGGCGCAAGTATGGTTCTTGCGGCTCTTGTTGCACATGGTGTTACAGAGGTTCACGACCTATGCCACATTGACCGTGGATATGAAGATTTTGAAAGTAAGCTTCGTAGCCTCGGCGCACAAATTTTGCGAAAAAGTGATAAACAAGAAAAAGTATTGGGTGAGGCGCTATGACAAGGTTCTGCACGCTTGTAAGCGGTAGCAGTGGTAATTCGGTTTTTTTGGCGCATAACGGCACAAATATTTTAATAGATTGTGGGATAAGTGGCAAAAAAATTGCCGCTTGTCTTGAAAATATAGGCGTTCACGCCTCGGAGCTTGATTATATTTTGGTCACGCATGAGCATATTGACCATATTCAAGGCGTGGGCGTTTTGTCACGTCGTTTTGACATTCCAATTGTTGCCAGCTGTGGCACTTGGAGGGGAATGACTATTGGCGATATCGCCGACAAAAACATAAAAATGTTCAGCGAAAATAAGCAGATGGATATTGGTGGAATTGGCGTAACTCCTTTTGATATACCTCACGATGCTAACCAACCAACAAGCTATCGGTTCGATGTTGGCAATAAATGCTTTGCAGTTGCAACAGATATTGGGCATATAAATGACGATTTAAAAAAATGCGTTTCAGGCTGCGAAATGGCAGTGCTTGAAGCAAATTATGATGAGCAAATGCTAAAAAACGGGGCATATCCATATCCGCTTAAAAAAAGAATTAGTGGAACACACGGACATTTGTGCAATGATGATGCAGGTGCGCTTGCTGTGCATATGGTTGAAAATGGCACAAAGCATATTATGCTTGGTCATTTGAGTAAGGAAAATAACATACCAAACCTTGCGTTTGCAACGGTTGCACGAATACTTGAAATTAACGGTATTTGCGTTGGAGCAGACGTTTCAATGCAGGTTGCACCACGCTATGACGTTAGCCCAATGATTGGAGCGTAAAAACAATATGCTTACAATAGAAGTTATAGCTGTTGGGAAAATCAAAGAAAAATATTTAAAAGATGCAATAAGTGAATATTCAAAAAGGCTTTCAAGATATTGTAGCTTTAAAATCACAGAAGTACCAGATAGCATCGACGACGAACAGGCAATCTATAAAGAGGGCGCAATAATCCTACCCAAAATAAAAGGCATAGCCATTCCACTTTGCGTGGAGGGCGCACAAATGTCAAGCGAAGCCTTCGCAGACTTCATAGAAAAATGCGCAGTAGACGGAAACTCACACATTACCTTTATAATAGGTGGCTCACGAGGGCTTGCAGACGATATTAAAAAAATGGGCAAAATAAAATTATCCTTTTCAAATATGACATTCCCACACCAGCTTATGAGGGTGATATTAATAGAACAAATATATAGAGCATTTAAGATAAATAATGGTGAAAGTTATCATAAATAATAGGGTGGGGTTTTATGTGCAAAGGTTCGACGTATTATTTTAATATTATAATAAAAATTTTATTGATTATTTTAACCTTGGTAGTATCTGTGTTTTTATTATGTCAGATTATTTTTGAAAAGAT
The DNA here is from genome assembly GCA_964455565.1 of uncultured Clostridiaceae bacterium. Classification (GTDB taxonomy): domain Bacteria; phylum Bacillota; class Clostridia; order Monoglobales; family Firm-18; genus CAYVWT01. The sequence goes on from CAYVWT010000039.1 coordinate 2,530, forward strand.
TTATGGATTGCAAATGATTTGGAGAAATGATTGGGTTTATTATACCATATGGTGTATATTTACAATTATTGCAATTAAACTTAGCAGAGGAAAGAAATTTCTATTTCCTCTTACGATAGTTTTTTGTATTGGTTTATTTATACATACTACTCTTTACTGTACTTTTAAAGATTTCCTCAGCAGTGACTATATTCATTATTTCGATTCTCCTAACTCTAAATGTAGTTTGCTCGTCTTAGAAAATCAGAATCTCACTGGTTGTGGAATAAGGGTTTATCAAGTTCGATATAAAATTTTTAAAGGTGCGTGTTTAGATAGTGAGTTTTTTGGTGAACCTGATCCAGACTTAATGAAAGGCGTCCGTATTAATTGGTTGGATGACTATAATTTAAATGTATCAGTATCATCTGATGGGAAAAATAAAAATATGTCTATTGCACTAAAGTAATAGTTTGTAAATTGTAATTGTATGGAATGGTCTTGACCATTCCGAGATTTCGTTATTACTTAAAATATTATACAAGTTAGGAGCTAAAAAAATGAACAGCACACAAGAGTATCAAAATTGGCTTAACAGCCCAGCAGTTGATGAAAAAACAAAAGGTGAGCTTCGCTCGATTGAAAATGATTCAACAGAAATTAACGAAAGATTTTATAAGCATTTAGAGTTTGGAACTGGTGGACTTCGTGGAATTCTTGGTGCAGGCACAAACAGAATGAATAATTATGTTGTGCGCCGTGCAACGCAGGGAATTGCAACGTATATCGCTAATAATGGTGAGGATTTGAAAAAGCGTGGAGTTGCTATTGCGTATGATAGCAGGCATTTTTCTGATGAATTTGCACTTCAAGCGGCGCTTGTATTTTGTGCAAATGGAATAAAGGCATATTTATTTGATGAGCTTCGCCCAACGCCAGAGTTATCCTTTGCAGTTCGCCACCTTGGCGCTATTGCAGGTATTGTTATAACTGCATCACATAATCCGTCAAAATATAATGGCTACAAGGTGTATTGGGAGGACGGTGGACAATTGCCACCATCTGTTTCTGATAAGGTTTTGGATACTATAAATGAAATTGGAATGTTTGACGTTAAAACGATGTCAAAGGACGATGCAATAAAGAGTGGACTGCTTGAAATTATTGGCAAAGAGGTTGATGATGCGTTTATTAACGCTGTTTACAAACAGGCAATTAACAAAGACGTTGTTAAAAGAGTTGCAGATACCTTTAAATTAATTTACACACCAATTCACGGAACAGGCAACAAGCCAGTTCGTGCAATATTAGAAAAAAGTGGCTTTAAAAATGTTATAATCGTAAAGGAACAGGAATTGCCAGATGGTGCGTTCCCAACCGTTAAATCTCCAAATCCAGAGGAAAAATCCTGCTTTGATATTGCAATTAAAATGGCAAAGGAAAATGACGTTGCGCTTATAATTGGAACAGACCCAGATGCCGATCGTATGGGCATTGTGGTTAGGAATAAAGACGGAGAATATGTAACAATGACAGGTAACCAAGTTGGCGCAATGCTTGCAAATTATGTATTAACCGCTAAAAAAGAAAACGGAACACTTCCACAAAATGCGGCAATTGTTTCAACTATCGTGTCAACAAAAATGGCAAGAGCAATTGCAGATAGCTTTGGTGTGAAATATTTTGAAACCTTGACTGGCTTTAAATTTATTGGCGAGTTAATTTATGAATTTGAATGTAACAACAGCTATGAATATATGTTTGGCTTTGAGGAAAGCTATGGCTACCTTGCAGGCACGCACGCAAGGGATAAGGATGCAGTTGTTGCAAGTATGCTTGTTGCAGAAATGGCGGCATATTACAGCGAAAAGGGTATGACATTGTATGATGCAATGCAGGAATTATATGCTAAATTTGGTGGCTTTGCAGAGGAAACTGTTAGCATTACAATGGAGGGCGCACAGGGGATTGCGCAAATTGGGGCGATAATGCAACGAATTCGTGACGACAAGCCAAGCACGATTGGTGAATTTAGTGTGCTTGCAATTCGTGATTATAAATCTGGCATACGTCATAATATTGAAAATGGCACAGAGGGACCAACTGGCTTGCCTACATCTGATGTGTTATATTTTGAGCTTTCAAATGGTGTTAGCTTTGTTGCTCGTCCATCTGGTACAGAGCCGAAAATAAAGCTTTATTACCTAACAACAGGAAAAAATGAACAATGCGCAAAAGATGTGCTTGAAAAGGCGAAAAAGGCAGTAAACGAGGCTTATTTTAAGTAAGAATGGAGTAGCTATATTGAACGATGAATACAAAAGAGGGCTAAGGCGAGGCTTGCCTATTGGTCTTGGCTATATAACGGTGTCAATTGCATTTGGAATTATGGCTGTAAGTGGTGGAATTAGCGTTTGGAACACAATTATGATTTCTGCGACTAATTTAACCTCTGCTGGTCAATTTGCAGGAGCGGGGCTTATAATTAGTGGTGCGCCACTCTACGAAATAGCGATAACAACGCTTGTAATAAATATTAGATATTTGCTAATGTCATTTTCAGTCCTGCAAAAGCTTGAAATGCCAATGCCAGTTTGGAAAAGGTTGATTTTTGGCTTTGGCATAACAGACGAAACCTTTACTCTTGCAGTGCTTGAAAAGGATGAGCTTACATTTGAATTTATGATGGGGCTTATAACCCTGCCATATATCGGTTGGGCGCTTGGAACTGTTATTGGTGCACTGCTGACAAATATGCTGCCATTATCAGTCCAAAAATGCCTTGCAATTGCACTATACGCAATGTTCATTGCGCTTATTATTCCTGCCACAAAACGCTCGAAAGAGGTTACTTTTGTGGTTGCAGTTGCAGTTGCTTCAAGCATAGTTTTAAAATTTTCACCAATTTCAAGTGGTTTTAGCATAATTATTTGCGCTGTGTTTGCGGCTGCATTAGGTGCTAAAATGTTCCCGAGAAAGGTGGAAGAATAATGAGCAAGGTTATGCTTGCAATTGCGATTATGTCGGTGGTAACATATTCAACAAGGGTTTTGCCACTTATACTTTTCAAAGAAAAAATTAAATCGAATTTTATAAAATCGTTTTTATACTACATTCCATATACTGTGCTTGCGGCGATGACATTTCCGCAAATACTTTATTCAACACCAAGTATTTATTCAGCAATAGCAGGGCTAATCGTCGCCCTCGTACTCGCATTCTTTGAATTGGGGCTCGTAACGGTTGCCACAGGCGCAGTTATTACAGTATTATTAGTGCAATATTTTTTATAATAAGAACAACAGCTTTTATTTTAAGCCGTTGTTCTTATTTGTTTTTGCAGTTTTTTCAATTTCAAGCAAGGTTTCTAATCTTTCTAAAATTCTCACTTGGGAGCTATTTGATAATTCACGATAATTTAATACTAAATTTCGCTCATTCTTGGAATATATATTTAATACCTCTGCTGATTTTATTTTATGGACAGGTAGCATTTCGTTAGTAATGCCTAATAAATAGTCACTGCTTACGTCGTATAACAGGGCTAAGTCCTTCAAAGCCTCTGGGTCTGGCGATGCAACACTATTTTCATATCCCGACAGGGTTTTGTTGTGAATACCTATTATTTTAAATACTGCTATTTGAGTAAGTTCCTTTTTCTCTCGTGCTAATCTAAGTCTTTCGCCTAAGCTCATAATATATCAACTCCCATTTATAAGCAAGATATTATCATATTCTTAATTTCAAAGAACAGAATTCTTTTAAAAATAGAATTAAATATTGACTTCTTATAATATAAGATATATAATAATGTTGGTTATTTGTTCTAAAAGTTGAGTAATATTGCAAATTTACAAATGACTAATTAAAATAATAGGGAGGAATAAATTGTGGAAGAAATGAAAGTAAAGGCGAAAAAGCCTTTTTACAAAAAGTGGTGGGTTTGGGCTATTGCAATTATAGTAATTATAGGTGTGTCGAACGCTGGGAAAGATGGTAGCAAAACTACATCAAATTCTAACGGTGAAGTGGCAAAAACAACTACTGGGCAAGCACAGGCTAATAAGGAAGAAGAGAAAAAATTTAAAATTGGCGATAAAATCACAACAGGTAAGTACGAAATTACTATAATATCTGTTGAGGAAAAGTCTTCCGTTGGCTCTAAATATGCCGAATCTAAACCTGCTGATGGTGGCGTTTATGTAGCAGTAAAATGGGAGTATAAAAATATTTCGAATGAGCCTATAGGTTCGTTTTCACTTCCGAAATTGACACTACAAGATGCAAAAGGCACAAAATACTCAGAAGATGTAAGCGCTTCGATGTACTATTCAACCGAAATTGATAAGAATAGAAAAGCATTAAGTGACTTAAATCCTGGAATTAAAGTACTTGATGGTGGAGTGTTTGAAATTTCAAAAGAAGCTTATGCAAATATCGGATGGAAATTATTAGTTGAAGCCGACAAAAAAGTTATAGTAGATATAAAATAATATTATTAAAATCCCCACTCGCAAATTTTGCAGGTGGGGATTTTGTCACCCATTCCCTTGCTTAAATAATGGTGCTCTACTCTTCGATTGTTACATAAACGCCCCAATCATCCTCTTGCGCATCTAAAAAAGTTTCTATGATAAGATTTTTTTGATTTTCCAACTCTTTTGGCAAAGTATGAAGTCCTTTTAGTTTAACTGATATTGGTGTTTCAATCATTCCTGTAAGGCAATCCCATAATGCATCTACATTACGCCCATAAAAATCAGGAAGTTCAAGCGAATCTTTTAAAATTTGATGCAAATCATAAAAATATTTTGCTCCTGTAAAATCAACAACTACATTTTTCATATAAATTCCTCCTCAATTTATTTCATAAAAAGTATTGTAATGGTCATAAGTAACAAACATTAATCCATCATTTGAATATAAAACTCTACAAGTATTTCTATATCCACCCATTATACCACTTGGAATAACATCACGCAAATTTCCTTTGTAGCTTTTCCACCCCAATGCATTTATTCTGGGGTAGCAGGGCTAATCGTCGCAACAGGCGCAGTTATTACAGTATTATTAGTGCAATATTTTTTATAATAAGAAAGCCTTTTATATAAGACCAAATTTAGGTATTATATAAAAGGCTTTGTTAAATTAAATATATGATTTTTCTTTTAATACCTTAACAGCATTTACTATTCCATTATAACTTATATTACCTTGACCAAAGAAAGGTGTAAATAAAAATATAATATTTTTTTCTGCAATGCAACCAAAATGCAATGTATATTTTTGCGGTTTTTTTCCATTATTACTGTATTCAAAATCAGTAAACTCTTTAAAGTTTTTGCCCCATTTATCTTTAATCAAAGTCTTAGTTTTATCATCATATACAATTATTAGTTTAATATTTCTGCTTTTTTCAATAACTTCACTTAGTATTGAAAATCTATTATCGATAACTTCATTTACATATTCAGCTTTGTTTTTCCAACGGCTTGTGTATGGGAAATCAAATTCCGACTTCTTTGGTAAAGGGAGTAGGTCACACATAAAATGATTTCCATTTTGCGTTCCTAATGATTTTTCTATAAACAATAAGTTCTTTATACTTTTTGAATCTATTTCTTTATCTGTAAGAGCAAGTATAAAAGCACTCATAAAATACCATGTTGTTATTTTCTTAAAATAGTTCAAAGGTATACCATAAATATCTTCCCACACGGTTTTGAAATCACAAGTTAATGAAAAGTTAGCCCTCTTTTTTAGGGAATCCTCAAGTGAAAGGGTGGCGATACCATCTCGCCATATTTCGGCTCCGCCTTCTTCCATTCCGATAAACCAAATATCTCCATTCGTGTTTCCATATCCCAACCAGTTATATAAACATTTGTCGATTAAATCATTCATAATCATTCACATTCTGGTTGTTTTGCAAAGAAGTATCCAACGCTTCGCCTTGTTACAACATAGGTTGGG
>CAYVWT010000039.1:8581-13225 GCA_964455565.1 uncultured Clostridiaceae bacterium
TGGTTGTTTTGCAAAGAAGTATCCAACGCTTCGCCTTGTTACAACATAGGTTGGGTTTGATGGGTCGTCCTCTATTTTTTCACGAAGCCTACGAACCGTCACGTCAACCGTGCGGACATCACCATAATATTCATATCCCCAAACTTTTTCCAAAAGTGCCTCACGGGAAAATATTTTTTCTGGTTGAAGTGCAAGGAATTTAAGCAGCTCAAATTCTCTAAGGGTAAGGTCAATCACCTTGCCACCTTTTTTTACTTCATAGCGCTCTATATTAATATCAAGATTACCGTGCTTTATGCTTGTGGTATCGGCGCTAAGGTTCAGATATGTAAAATCTGTCGCCCCACGCCTTAAATTCGCCTGTACACGAGCCATAAGCTCTCTAATTGAAAATGGCTTTGTAATATAATCGTCTGCACCAAGTGCAAGCCCTAAAACCTTGTCAACCTCTTCTTCCCGTGCAGTAATCATAAGAATTGGGGTTGAAAGACGTTCCCTAAGTTTTCTGCAAACTGTAAATCCGTCCATTTTTGGAAGCATTACATCAAGCAAAATAAGGTCAGGGTTAGACTCAAAAGCAATTCTAACTGCTTCCTCACCGTCATAAGCCTCGAGCACCTTATAGCCTTCTTTTTTTAGGTTAAATCGCAGTATATCAACTATCGGTTCTTCATCGTCAACAACTAAAATAGTCCGTTCCATAGATATTTCCCCCTTAATTTAGGTACGACTGTGGGTTTTGCGGTTCACCATTTTTTCTAACCTCAAAGTGAAGATGAGGACCTGTGCTGTTGCCAGTGTTGCCAACTCTACCAATTTGTTGCCCCTTTGAAACCTTTTGCCCCTGTTTAACTAATATTGCGCTACAATGAGCATAATATGTTTCCATACCATTTCCATGAGTAATTTTAATAAGGTTACCATAGCCACCCGAGCGACCTGCAAATTCGACTGTGCCATTATCTGCAGCTGTAATTTGTGTTCCAACAGGGTTTGCAAAGTCCATACCCGTGTGGAAACCTCTGCTTCTTCTACCATAACGAGAAGTAATAACGCCGAAAGCAGGGCGAATTAATCTTCCAGATGCAATGCCAGTTGGCGGTGCTTTCGCACCAATCTTAACAACTCCACCTACTGGGTTAGAAATAATTTCCTCAGATTTTACGTTGCGCTCAACTTCATCACCATTTATGCTAAGAATTTCTTCAACAACAGTCTTTCTGCCGTCAGTTCCTTGCTTTATAACCTGCGTATTACCAGCTAAAAGGTTGTCATCCTTTAATTCCTCGTTATCGTACGGAATTGGTTCTTCACTGGTCGCAATATAGCTTGTACGAACGCTAAGAACTGGCTTATCTTTTTTAATAAGAATAACTTCGCCATCGTGGATAATTTCGGTTAAATTATCGTTGATTGCTATTAAATCATCAACTGTCATATCATGCTCTTTGGCAATACTCCAAAGAGTGTCCTTATGCTTGATTGTGTATTTCTGCGATTCCTCGCTTGACTGCGTAAGTGCAGAAAAAACGCCATCTGCTGAACGAATATACCCAATAGGCACAAACTCCTTGCGAACCGTAACAGGCTCTGCAAAATCAACAGTCATTTGAACGCCATCTTTGGCATATTGTGCCTTAACACGGTCTAATGCGCCTGTTGCAGATTGTTCTTCAAAGGTTGCACATAAAAGCCTATCGCCAGCATAAATAGCATACGCCTGCGAAACCTCATCAAAGGTAGATAAAAGGTTTTGACGTAGCTTATAATCAGAGGATAAATCCTTCTTAAATACAAGACGAGAGATATAAACAGGGTTTTTAAAGCTGTCAACCTGCTTACCCAAGGTTGTTTCGAGTGAGCTATGAACATCTGTAAGAAGCTTTTCAAAGCTTTTTTTATCTGAGATAACACCGATTGGGTGCCCATTAATAATTGCCTCGTTTGCAAGACGCAAATCAACTGCGGAAACCGAACCAAATACTAAAATTGCTGTAATAACTGTCGCAAATGAGTAGGTTGCAACCTTGCGAACAAATGCCAATTTTTCGGTTGCACAAATTATTCTACGTATATTAAACCTACCATTATTTCTTGAAAAGCTCATTGCAAATTCGCCTAACTTCTTTTCAAGATGGGAGTATGTTTTAACTTTTGTTTTAGGGCAATTAACCTCTAATTCTACAACAGCTATCTTATTTCTTTTGTTAGGAGTTTTTGTTTTGCAGGTCATAGTATCCGCCACCTCAAAATCCAAACGTCCAGTTTTTAGACTATACTTCAAAAAATCACCTCTTATTGCCATCTAATTCAACTTGTAACGTTTGTTATTGTATACTAAATTTGCGAAAATTGCAACACTTTTGTAATATTTAACCTAAATACAATTGTAAATTTTCTATTAACAAAGTCAATTATAAAAGATTATCAAGGGTAAGTGAGTCCCTTTTTGGTAGGTGTTCAATAAGCATTTTTACTACTGAAATTTCCGAAAGTGAAGTAAGAGTATCCTTGCAATTAACATACTCGTCAAGCCTTGAAAAGGAAATTTGAATGGTATCAAGCTCAAAATGGTCAAAAAGAAATGCTAAGATACTTTTGTCCTTGTCCCATTTCGCCTTTAAAACTTCATTTTGAACATTTGCAGCTGCCCAATCACCGTTTTTTACTGATGTTTTTAACTGCTCTAAAATTTCAGATGTTTCCCTTGACTGGTGCGATACATAAAACATACTTAAAAATATCAATAATAATATTACTATGAATAATACTATGGAAATTATGACAGAACGCATTATTTTGCCCCCTTTTTATTTAACATTTTGCTTGCATCCTTAAGGGTAAGGGGTTGATTGTCATTTTTCAGCATTATGCTAAGCTGTCCGTTTGTTTCAAGTATGGCGTATTGAATGTCCTGAACATTTGGAGAGCCACCTAAACGTAATTCCTCCATTAAATCATCATTATTAAAACGCAATTTTTCCATTTCCTGTTTATTAATAGTACCATTATGAACCAAAATGCTTGGCTTGCCAGAAACAATTTCTCTAAACTTTTTGCTTTTAAGTGAAACAAATGATAGAAAAACCTCTAAGGTTATTAAGGTTAAGATAGGAATAATGCCAGAAATAAGTGGTATTCCTGTTGCCTGCATAGGTATAGAAGCAAGCTCTGCAAGCATTATCGCAATAACAAGCTCGGAGGGCTGTAATTCCCCAATTTGCCTCTTTCCCATTACCCTAAGTCCAACTACTACTAATGTATAAAGTATTATTGTTCTTAAAAATGTTATAGCCATTTGCTTAAGTCACCTCAAATGTATTTTGATGTTTTTTAAGGGAAAGTATGTATTGCACAATAATGTAAAGTATGGTAAAATCAATTACTCGAAAGGATGTGTATTTATGAATAAATTTGATACAAAATTTATTACTCGAACTGCAATTATTTTAGCATTAACAATAGTTTTTCAAAATTTAAGGTATTTAATTCTCGATAATGTAGCATCTACAATTATCATCGGCTCACTTGTTAATCTGTGTATTATAGTTGCAACAGGGCTTGTCGGAATTACAGCAGGCATTATTATAAGCGTTGTTTCCCCTCTTATAGCGCTTGCGCAGGGGCATTTGCCACATCCACTTTTTGTGCCTGTTACAATGGCTGGAAATATGACAATTGCAATTATTTATTATTATATTTCGAAGCTTAACCTTGCAGGTAAGCTTAGTGGCTATGTTGGTGTAGTAGTTGGTGCATTAGCAAAATGGGGAGTTATGTATTATGCTGGTGTGGTTTTAGTTCTTAACCTTATAATTGGAAATGCTCTGCCTCAACAAAAAGCTACGTTAATTGCGCTAAGCTTTAACATACCTCAGTTTATAACAGCAGTTATAGGTGGTATTCTTGGCGTTGCACTTGTTGGAATTCTTAAAAATAAAATTGATAAATAGCCTTAATAGGGGGTTTTTGTATGTTCAATTTCTTCAAAAAAAGTGAAATGCCTAAAACACATAAGGTAAGTGCGATAGTTGTGGCTGCTGGGCAAGGCACTCGAATGGGCGCAGAGGTAAGCAAGCAATTTATAGAAATTCTTGGCAAGCCAGTTCTTGCGTATTCCTTAGAGGCTTTGCAAAATTCACCATCAGTTGATGAAATAGTTGTAGTAACTCGTGAGGCTGATGTTTTGCTTGTTTCTGATATAATTCGTGAATATGGCATACGAAAGGCAACAAATGTGCTTGTTGGGGGAGATACTCGTCAGCAATCGGTGCAAAAGGGCTTGAATGAAATTACTGATGCAGAAATTATTTTAATACATGATGGCGCAAGGCCTTGTGTTTTGCCAGAACATATTGAGAGGACAATATTAGCGGCACAGGCTTGTGGTGCGGCAGCGCTTGGATTTCCTGTTGCAGATACGCTTAAAACTGTAAATAGCGAGGATGTAATTATAGGAACTGTGGACAGAAATGGTGTGTGGCAGATACAAACTCCGCAGGTTTTTAAAAATGATATTATTCGCAGGGCATATAAAAATGCAGATGAAAATGGCATAAATGCAACAGACGATTGCGCCTTGGTCGAAAAATTAGGCGTGTTAGTATCAGTGGTTGCAGGAACAAGTACCAACATAAAAATAAC
>CAYVWT010000040.1:0-12944 GCA_964455565.1 uncultured Clostridiaceae bacterium
TTAAAAATTTAATTTTGTGTCGATAAACGATACATACTTTCCATTTGCAACTATTATGTGGTCTAAAAGGTTTACATCGATAGATTGCAGGGCTATTCGTATTTTAGAGGTTATTTCCAAATCCTTTTGAGATGGAAATAGCGTTCCTGCTGGGTGGTTGTGACACAAAACAACATTGGTTGTTGCAGTATGGGTTACCTGCTCTATAACCTGTCGTGGCTCGATATACACTTCGCCAGGTGTTCCCTCGGCTAATTTTACACGTTTTATTAGCTGATTGCGTGTGTCAAGACATAGCACAAATATAGCTTCGCATATTCTGCCTATTTGAAACGCTACGCAATATTCACCTATTTCCTTTGTGTTTCCAAAAACAATCTTATCTTCATACACACTAAGCTCGTATGCTCTTGCAAATTCTGGCAGGATTTTCAAAAATTCAGCAGTAGCTTTTCCTACACCACTAACCTCCATTAGCTCATTTAAAGGAGCGTTACAAACATTATGTAAACTACCAAATTTATCAATTAGGGAATGAGCAATAGGGTTAGTATTAATTCGAGGTTGCGAAAAGAACAACATAAGTTCAATGATTTCATGCTTATTAAAGCTTTCAAATCCCTGTGTAATACCTCTTTCCATATGTCTTCGCCTATGTCCAGCTCCCATATAAATTTCCTCCTTGCAAATTACTTAATATTACGACTACCCGGCTTTACTACTGGAATTCCTTTTGCGCATATTGGGCAATTATCCGGCTCGAAAGATTCAACATTTACAGATAAAACAGCCTTATATGGTACGCCAAAATCAACCTTACCACCAGTTCTATCTACGATGCTTCCAACGCCTACAACCTCGCCGCCTGCCTCGTTAACTAATTTTATGACTTCTCTTACAGAGCCACCAGTTGTAACAACATCTTCAACCACCAAAACTTTTTGCCCCTTTGTTATTTCAAAGCTACGTCGAAGCGTCATAACACCGTCTCCGTCACGCTCTGCAAATATATTTGGCGTTCCAAGATGACGGCTAACCTCGTATGAAATAAGTATTGCACCAATTGCTGGCCCAATTACAACATCTACGCCTGAATCCTTGTACAATTTTGCAAGGTCAGAGCATAATTCCTCACTATATTTTGCATTTTGAAATATTTTTGCACATTGAAGATATTTATTACTATGTCTGCCAGATGTTAGCAAAAAGTGTCCCTCTAAAAGAACCCCTGCCTCTTTTAATATTTCTAATACTCTCTCTTGTGATAACATTTATTCTTCCTCCTTATTTTCTTCTCTTTTCCACCAATCTTGCCTTGAAAATGTGCTAAGCTCACCTAAATGCTCATTTTCACCCTCTGAAATTATAGTTGGCTTTAAATAATCGTCAAATTCTACTATGCTAATTGATGCATTATCATGCCATAGCATTTCAGGCATTTCTGATAGCATTTTCCCATAATATTCGCATAGCATTACCTTTATTGCAGTTCCATGCGTTACTATACAAATATTTTCGCCCTCGTGCTTTTGGACAATTTTTTTTACTGCTGATAATAATCTATCTTGAAAATCCACCATAGATTCACCATTTGGCATAACCAAAAGATGTGGCGAGTTTAGCCAATTATCATAGCTTTCCTTGTGCAGGTTAGGCAATTCCTCCCATGCAACATTTTCCCAATCTCCACCGTTAATTTCACGAAGCTGTTCGTCTAAATGAATATCCAAGCCTTTAACATTCGCAATTGCTTTTGCAGTTTCAAGTGTGCGAGTTAAATCGCTTGCATAAATTACATCAATTTGCTCGTCTTTAAGCCTTTGTGCAGCACGCTCTGCCTGTGCATAACCATTTGGTGTTAAATTGGAATTAAAATGCCCATGAAAATTGTGGCTAACATTACCCTCTGCCTCACCATGCCTTACAAATATAACTCTTGTCATATAAATATACCCCATTATTTATTCAGCACAACCTTGCCAATTATTTCGTTTACATCTGTTATGCCGTTATTATTAAGATACACTAAAAGCTCATTTTTTATGTCAATACAAGCAGTAGGTTGAATTAAATTTGCTGTGCCAACTGCAACAGCTGTTGCGCCAGCTAACATAAATTCCACTGCATCATCACCATTCATTATTCCACCCATACCAATTATAGGAAGTTTAACAGCATTTGCTACCTGATAAACCATACGAACTGCGACAGGCTTAACAGCAGGGCCAGATAAGCCACCAACATTATTCGCAAGAATTGGTTTTCTCGTGTTTATGTTTATTCGCATACCAAGTATTGTGTTTATTAGCGAAAGTGCATCTGCGCCACCACTTTCAGCAGCTTTTGCTATAACTACAATATCCGTTACATTAGGCGAAAGCTTTACAATTAAAGGCACTTTTGAGTGTTTTTTAACCTGCTGTGTAATCTCATAAACTGTGTCTGGGTTTGTGCCAAAGGCTACTCCGCCCTCTTTTACATTTGGGCAGGAAATGTTAAGCTCTATTAAGTCTACATCATTACCAAGTCGCTCTGCAATTATGCAATTTTCCTCGATAGTGCTACCAGAAATATTTGCAATTATTTTAGTATCATACTTTTTTAAATTTGGAATTTCATATTTAATAAAATGTTCAAGACCTGGGTTTTGTAAGCCCACACTATTTAGCATACCATTTGGCGTTTCTGCAATTCGAGGTGTTTTGTTGCCAATTCTAGGTAGCAGGGTAATTGCCTTTACACACACAGCGCCAATTTCCGAAAGGTCAACATATTGCCCCATTTCCCTGCCACAGCCGAATGTTCCAGATGCAGTAATTATTGGGTTTTTAAGGGTTACACCTGCAATGTTCACTCGTAGATTAGTCATCAAAATCGACCTCCTCTGCATTATAAACTGGTCCATTTTGGCACACCTTTGAATATTCGCCTTTAATTTTGCACACACAAACAGCGCACGCACCAATGCCACAACCCATTCTCTCTTCAAGTGAAAGCTGGCAGGTTACGTTGTTTTCCAAAGCTATTTTTTTAATTACCTTCATCATTGGCATTGGCCCACAGGCATAGATTGATGTTACATTTTTTGCTTTAATTTGCTCTAACAAAATATCCGTTACAAGCCCATGAAAGCCATAGCTTCCATCATCTGTTGCAATATGTGTTTCATTGCAAATTTTATTAAATTCGTCCTCTAAAACTATTAAATCCTTATTTCTAAAACCAAGTATTGCTTCGGTATTATCGCCTAATGCTTTTGCAAGGTTAATTAAAGGATAAATTCCAATGCCTCCACCAATTAAAATTGCTGTTCCGTTGCCTTTTTTTGATACATCAAACCAACTTCCAAGTGGACCTAATATGTCAAGCATATCGCCCTCTTTTTTGTGAGATAAAATGTTAGTACCCTCACCCCTAACAGCAAAAATAAACCTTAGCCAACCCTTGCCACAATCACATATACTAATGGGCCGGCGTAGCAAAACGCCATCACCACATAATATATGAATAAACTGCCCTGGCTGTGCCTCTTCTGGGAATTTTACAAGAACATCAAATATTCCATTTGATATTTCATTTTTAGAAATAATTTCACAAATGTGCGTTTTCTTCACTTTTCGCACCCCATCATCATATTGTATTTATATCTATAATATTAGTTTCAACATTGCTTTTTACACGCTTAACGCTATCAATTACTGCCTTTGCTGTATCAAGCGAGGTTAGACATGGAATTGAAAGTTCTACTGCCTTACGGCGCATTTTGAAGCCGTCACGCTCTGTTCTTCTGCCCTTTGTTGGCGTGTTTATAATAAGCGCAAACTGTTGTGTTTGTAGCATATCAAGTATATCTGGTGAGCCCTCGCCTATTTTGGCAACAGTTCTTGCGTTTACACCATTATCTGAAAACATTTTTGCTGTATTCTCTGTTGCATAAACTGTAAAGCCCAAATTATCAAATTCTTTTGCGATTTCTAATGCTTCGGCTTTGTCGGTATCTCGTACGGTGATTAGTACATTTGCATTACCAGTTGGAATTTTAAGACCACTTGCAATTAAGCCCTTGTATAGCGCCTCTGAGAAGTCCTTTGAAATACCCAAAACCTCACCTGTTGATTTCATTTCAGGCCCTAAGCTTGTGTCAACATCGTGCAATTTTTCAAACGAGAACACAGGAACTTTAACAGCAATATATTCGCTTTCCTTGAATAGACCTGTTCCATAGCCCAAGTCCTTTAATTTGCGACCAACCACACATTTAAGCGCAAGGTCAACCATTGGTACGTTTGTAACCTTACTAATATATGGAACTGTACGAGATGAACGAGGGTTAACCTCAATAACATATACTTCATCATCAAACAGCACAAATTGAATGTTAACAAGACCGATAATATTAAGCTCTTTTGCAAGTCTTTCGGTATAGTCTACTATTATATCTTGGAATTTCTTTTTTAGCCTTTGTGGTGGATATACCGAAATACTATCGCCAGAGTGGACGCCTGCACGCTCTAAATGCTCCATAATACCTGGTATTAAAAAGTCCTCTCCATCACAAATTGCGTCAACCTCAATTTCCTTACCAAGCAAATATTTGTCAACAAGAATTGGGTGCTCTTGTTTGACTCTATTTATTATATCCATAAATTCGATTATGTCATAATCATTAAAAGCGATTTCCATCCCCTGCCCACCAAGTACATAAGATGGACGAACAAGAACTGGGTAACCAAGCTCTTTTGCGGCTTTAAGTGCCTCTTCCTTTGTGTATACCATCTTACCAGCAGGGCGAGGTATGCCACATTTTTCAAGTATATTATCAAATTTTTCCCTGTTTTCTGCGGCATCAATATTTTCTTCGCTTGTTCCTAAGATTTTAACACCAAGCGCACTAAGTGCTTTTGTTAGCTTAATCGCAGTTTGTCCGCCAAATTGTACAATTGCGCCATCTGGCTTTTCTGCATTAACCAAACTTCTAACGTCCTCTGGTGTTAGTGGGTCAAAATATAGACGGTCGGCTGTGTCAAAATCTGTACTAACAGTTTCAGGGTTACAGTTTGCGATAATCGTTTCATAGCCCTCTTCTTCAAGCGCCCAAACGCAATGAACTGAACAATAATCGAACTCTATTCCCTGACCAATTCTTATAGGTCCAGAGCCTAAAACTAATATTTTCTTTTTATCGCTTTGCTTATGCTCGGAAGCTTCATCAAAGGTTGAATAATAATATGGTGTTGCCGCTTCAAACTCTGCCGCACAGGTATCAACAATTTTATATGATGCATAGCGAGGGTTTGTAACTTTTTCTCCACTAAACCTTTCAATTACTGCATCTGTATAGCCCATACGCTTTGCTTTTAAATATTTTTCATCGTCTAAGCCCTTTGAAAGCTCTGTTTCCATATTAACAAGGTTGTTAATTTTGTGAAGGAAAAACATATCTATTTTAGTAATTTCGTTTATTTTTTCTAAGGTTACGCCTTTTCTTATACCCTCAGCAATAGCGAATAGACGTTCATCGTCCATTACAGCAATTTGCTTTATAAGCTGTTCTTTATTCATTTTTGTAAAATGTGCAAGCTCTAAATTAAACATACCAAGCTCTAACGAACGAACTGCTTTCATTATACCTGCCTCAAGTGAGGTTTCAATTGCCATAACCTCGCCTGTTGCTTTCATTTGTGTGCCAAGTAATCTCTTTGCACGAACAAACTTATCGAAAGGCCATTTTGGCCACTTAACAACAACATAGTCAAGCGTTGGCTCGAAGCAAGCATAGGTTTTTCCTGTTACTGCATTTAATATTTCATCAAGACCATATCCAATAGCAATTTTCGTTGCAACCTTAGCGATTGGGTAACCAGTTGCTTTTGAAGCAAGTGCAGATGAACGGCTAACACGAGGGTTAACCTCGATAACTGCATATTCAAAACTGGATGTATTAAAAGCATACTGAACGTTACAGCCACCCTCAATGCCGAGTTCCGAAATTATGTTAAGCGCTGATGACCTTAGCATTTGATATTCTTTATCCGTTAAGGTTTGGATAGGTGCAACAACTATGCTGTCCCCTGTGTGAATACCAACTGGGTCGATATTTTCCATTGAACAAATTGTGATAACATTTCCCTTGCTATCACGCATTACCTCGAACTCCATCTCTTTCCAGCCCGAAATACATTTTTCTATAAGAACCTGATGAACACGAGAAAGCCTTAATCCATTAGGTGCAATTTCTTCTAAATCCTCTTCGCAATACGCAATACCGCCACCTGTACCACCAAGTGTATATGCAGGGCGAACGATAACAGGGAAGTCAATTTCACGGGCAAAATCAAGCGCATCTTGATAATTATCAACAACTTTACTTGCTATACAAGGCTCGCCTATTTCTTCCATTTTGTCTTTGAATTCTTGCCTATCCTCTGCCATTTTAATTGTTTCAACCTTTGTTCCAAGCAGTTGAACACCGTGTGCATCTAAAAAGCCCTCCTCGGCAAGCTCTGTTGCAAGGTTAAGACCTGTTTGCCCTCCAAGTGTTGGAAGTATGCTATCTGGTTTTTCTTTTAATATTACCTTTTTAACAAATTCAGGTGTTAATGGCTCGATGTAAACTCTATCTGCAATATTTTTATCTGTCATAATTGTTGCAGGGTTTGAATTTATAAGGATAACCTCAATGCCCTCTTCTTTTAGCGCACGGCACGCCTGTGTTCCTGCATAGTCGAACTCGGCAGCTTGTCCAATTATAATTGGGCCAGAGCCTATAACCATTACTCTTTTTATATCTAAATTTCTAGGCATTTTTGTTCACCTCCATAAATTTAACAAAATCACCAAATAAATAAGCAGTATCAAGTGGCCCTTGTGATGCTTCTGGGTGGAACTGAACAGTAAATACTGGTGAGTTTTTATAACGCATACCCTCAACTGTTTTGTCGTTCAAATTGTAATGTGTTACCTCTGCCATATTTGTGTCCAAACCATCCTCCACAACCACATAACCATGGTTTTGGCTTGTTATAAATGTTCTGTTCATAGCTAAATGTGTTACAGGGTGGTTCGAGCCTCTATGTCCATACTTCATTTTTTTAGTATCAAGCCCATTAGCAAGTGCAACAAGCTGATGCCCCAAGCAAATGCCGAACATTGGAATTTTCGCAGCCATCCAAGCTTTGATGTTTTCTATAACCTCGGTGCAATCCTTTGGGTCACCAGGGCCATTTGAAAGCATTATCCCGTCATACTTTCCATCAATTATAACACTTGCTGGTGTTTTTGCAGGGTACACAGTCACATCACAGCCACTTTTAACAAGGCAATCTATTATATTTGTTTTTAGCCCTAAATCTATCATAGCAACACGCTTTGTAGGATTTTCTGCCCTTACAGTATATTCCTTTTCGCAGGTCACTTTATATGCAGCATCAACAATTTTGTAGCTTTTTATTTCATCAATTACATTTTCTAATTTAAAGCTTGGATCTGTTGAAATTACACCATTCATTGTGCCTTTATCACGAATAATTTTTGTAAGCGCACGAGTGTCTATTCCCTCGATTGCTATTATATTATTCTTTTTTAAAAAATCGTCAAGAGTCCCCGTACATCGCCAGTTGCTTGGGTTTTTGCACATTTCCCTCATAACATAGCCACTAACTTGTGCCTTTGCAGATTCATTATCCTCATCGTTTACACCATAATTTCCTACTAATGGATATGTCATTGTTACTATTTGCCCATGGTATGATGGGTCAGTTAGTGCCTCTTGGTAACCGGTCATTGATGTGTTAAAAACTATCTCACCAACAACCTGCCCAGTTGCGCCACAACTTACGCCCTCAAAAATTGTTCCGTCTTCAAGTGCTAAAAAAGCTTTCATCAAATACACCCCTTATTTTATATAGCTTACTATTTCATCTCTCATTCTTATTGCTTCAGCCCTTGCCGCCTTTGCAAAATCCTCTGGTGCACATTTATCTTTTTGGTATGCACACATAATTGAACGTGATGCGTTAATAATTGCGCCCAAGCCATCTTTGTTAAATGCCTTTGCAACGTCTTTTGCTGTGCCACCCTGCGCACCATAACCCGGAACTAAGAAGTATGTGTTTGGCATCATTTCTCTTAATGTTTCAAGCTGTTTTGGGTATGTTGCGCCAACAACTGCGCCAACATTTGAGTACTTATTTTTTCCAATATAATCACTGCCCCACTCTTTAACAAGCCCTGCAATATGCTCGTATACTGTGCCACTTTCAAGCTTTTTATCTTGCAGCTCGCCAGATGATGGGTTTGATGTTTTCACAAGAACAAATATGCTTTTATCCTTTGAAAGAAAAGGCTTAATTCCGTCACTTCCTAAATAAGCATTTACTGTTGCAGAGTCAGCATCAAATGCTTTTGCATTTATTCCATTTCCCAAATCTGTTTCGCCAATATATGCCCTTGCATAGGCTTCGGCAGTTGTGCCAATGTCGTTCCTTTTTACGTCTACAATAACATATAGCCCACGCTCTTTTGCGTAGCTAATGGTTTGCTCTAAAACTCGAACTCCCTCAAAGCCATACATTTCATAGTATGCTGATTGTGGCTTTACAGCAGGAACAACGTCATAAAGCTCATCAATTAGGCGTTTGTTAAACTGCCAAATTGCCTCTGCGGCACCTTTAAGAGTTCTTCCATGCCTCTCAAATGCCTCGTTAACGTAGTATTCTGGGATAAAGTCAAGCTTTGGGTCAAGCCCTGCTACTGTTGGATTGTTTTTCTTTTTTATTGCTGAAATAAGAGCATCAATAGACATATTACGTCCTCCTAAATTAGATTATACCATCTTGAACGACAACCTTGCCACCTACTATTGTGTAAACAGCCTTGCCTTTTAGCTTCCAACCATTGTATGGTGAATTTTTGCTTTTTGATTGGAAATCGTTAACATTAACCTCATATTCATCATTGGTGTCTATAATAATGATATCAGCAGATGAATTAACAGAAAGTGTTCCTTTGTTTATGCCAAGTATATTTGCAGGTGCAAGCGTCATTTTTTCAAGCAACTCGTTCACTGTAAGCACACCTGTTTCCACTAAATAAGTTACGCCAAGCCCTAGAGCTGTTTCAAAACCAACTATGCCATTTAGCGCTCGCTCAAATTCGCAATTTTTCTCATCAATATGATGTGGTGCATGGTCTGTTGCTATTACGTCAATCGTGCCATCCTTTAAGCCCTGCTTTATTGCCTCAACATCATCAGCAGTTCTAAGTGGTGGGTTCATTTTTGCGTTTGTGTTATAGCCCTCTACTGCCTCTTCTGTAAGCGTGAAATAATGTGGACAGGTTTCGCAGGTTACCTTTACACCACGTTTTTTAGCCTCACGCACAATTTCTACTGAACCTTTTGTTGAAATATGTGCAATATGGACAGGTGTGTTAGTGCTTTCTGCAATTATAATATCACGAGAAACCATAACCTCTTCACTTGCCCTGCTTATTCCACGAAGCCCAAGCCTTGTTGAGGTGTAGCCCTCGTTCATTGTGCCACCATTTTGAAGCGATATATCCTCGCAATGTGAAATTACAGGAGTATCAAACGTGCTTGCATACACAAGCGCATTGCGCATTAGCTGTGGGTTGTTTACTGGCCTGCCATCATCTGAAACAGCAACCACCCCTGCAAATTTAAGCTCACCTATTTCTGCAAGTTCCTCACCTTTTAATCCTTTTGAAATTGCACCGATTGGGAATACATTTATGCAGCCAACACTTGCCGCACGAGATTTAATATATTCAACTACCGTCACGTTATCAATTACTGGGTTTGTATTCGGCATACAAGCAACAGATGTAAAACCACCTTTTGCCGCACTCCTCGTGCCGGATTCAATATCCTCTTTATACTCTTGGCCTGGTTCTCTAAGGTGACAGTGCATATCGATTAAGCCCGGTGCAACTATCTTGCCTGTTGCATCAATTTCTTCTATATCTGAACCTTTATAATCAAGGTTTTTATCAATTTCTGATATTACGCCATTTTCTATTAGAATATCTAAGACATCATCAATATTATTTTTTGTGTCAATTACTCGTCCATTTTTAATTAAAATCCTCATTCGTCATTCCCTCCTCTTGTGAACAAATATAGAACAGCCATACGAATTGCAACTCCGTTTGTAACCTGTTCATCAATTAGCGACGAATTGCCATCAACTACCATACTTGAAAGCTCTACCCCTCGGTTAACTGGGCCTGGGTGAAGCAGTAGTGCATCTGGCTTTGCAAGGGTAAGGCGTTTTGGGTCTATTCCGAAAAACCTTGAATACTCTCGGTTAGATGGGAAAAGCCCACTTTTTTGACGCTCAGACTGTATGCGAAGCCCCATTACAACGTCTGCATCAACTATTGCTTCTTGCACGCTGTTATATACATTTATGCCTGTTTTTTCCAAATCTGCTGGTATTAGTGTTGCTGGAGCACCAACAGAAACCTCTGCGCCCATTTTGGTAAGCGCCCAAATATTACTTCTTGCAACTCTGCTATGTGCTATGTCACCAACTATTGCAACCTTTAAGCCCTTAATTTTACCCTTTTTTTCTTGCATTGTAAAAAGGTCCAAAAGTGCCTGCGTTGGGTGTTCGTTCATTCCGTCACCTGCATTTATAACGCTTGCTTTAACATTTTCAGCTATAAGGTGAGGCGCACCAGACATTCCGTGGCGCATAACAATTACATCTGTTCCCATAACGTCAATTGTGCGTGCAGTATCAATTAAAGTTTCGCCCTTTGCAACACTACTGCCCGATGATGTAACATTAGAAGCAAATGCGCTCATATATTTTGCCGCAAGCTCGAAGGATAGACGTGTGCGAGTGCTATTTTCATAAAAAAGTGTTACGATAGATTTCCCTTGCAAATGCGCTGTCTTTCTATTCTTTTGTGAAAGAACATATTTCATTGTTTTTGCTGTTTCTAATATTTCCTCAATTTGCTTTGGTGTAAAATCCTTTAACCCTAATAAATCCTTATGACCATTAAACATTCCTGTATCCCTCACTTATAGTAACTTTATTTTCACCATCTATTTCCTCAACAAAAACGTGAACAATTTCTGTTTTTGATGTTGGTATATTTTTACCTCTATAATCTGCACAAATAGGCAGTTCCCTGTGTCCTCTATCTATCAAAACTGCAAGCTGTATCATATTCGGTCTTCCGAGGTCAATTATTGCATCAATTGCCGCACGAATTGTCCTGCCCGTGTACAAAACATCATCTACAAGCACGACCGTCTTACCCTCCATTGTAAACTGGATGTCCGTACCCTTTATTATTGGGTGCGTTGATAGGGTTGACAAATCATCCCTATACAGGGTTATATCTAAAATTCCAACTGGTACATTTGAATTTTCCACGGAATTTATTTTTGAAGCAATCCTTTTTGCAATTGGCACTCCACGGCGCTGTATCCCAACTATAACAACATTATCCACACCATGATTTTTTTCAATAATTTCATACGCAATACGGTTAATCGCCCTAACCATTGATTGTTCATCAAGAACTACTGCTTTATGGCTCATAATTATCTCCATTTCATAAAAAAAACCCTACCCGCCAGATGACAGATAAGGTAAAACTGCATAATTACATAAGTATCCCTTATTTTGGATACTCCTGTTTTAGCACCTTATCAGCCACACGGGACTAATTTAAAGGTAATATAAATTTATATTATTATACATTATTTATTATAGCTTGTCTATATATTTTTGCAAATTTTATAGAAATTTCTGAAACCTTGGTGGCACTTCTGATTCAAACTCCATATATTCATTAGTAATAGGGTGAACAAACCCTAAAAGCTTTGCGTGAAGAAGCTGACCTGCAAGGTTATACTTCTCTTTTTTCATTCCATAAACCTTATCACCTAAAATAGGGTGACCAATGCTTGCCATATGAACTCTTATCTGATGTGTTCTTCCTGTTTCAAGCTTGCACTCTATAAAAGTATAATTTCCAAAACGCTGTAAAACGGTATAATGTGTTACTGCGTTTCTTGAATTTTTATCGGTTATACACATCTTCTTTCTGCTACTCGGGTGCCTGCCAATTGGTGCATCTATCGTGCCACTATCTGCTTTAATATTTGCATAAACTATTGCTATGTATTTTCTGGTTAGAGAATGTTCCTTTATTTGAGCAGATAAACCTATGTGGGTTTTATTATCCTTTGCAACAAGCAAAAGCCCACTTGTATCCTTGTCTATTCGGTGAACAATACCAGGGCGCACAACTCCGTTAATTTGGGAAAGAGAATCCCCACAATGCTGAATTAGTGCGTTTACAAGAGTTCCTGTATAATTGCCTGCGGCAGGGTGCACAACCATTCCCTGTGGCTTGTTAACAACAATAAGGTGATTGTCCTCATATACAATATCGAGCTTTATATCCTCGGCTATAACATCTAACTTTTGTGGCGCAGGAACATTCACTTCAATGCTTTGCCCCTCTTTTAATTTGTATTTTGATTTAACTTTTTTACCATCAACCAAAACAAATTCATCATCAATTAGCTTTTGTGCGTAAGAGCGTGAAATGCTTTCTATTTCATCGCTTATAAATTTATCAATTCTAACATCACTTGTGGAAACTAAATTATACGTTTGCATTTTTATTATCATCCTTTTTATCAAAGAATAAAATATATACGCAAAATATTATCGAGCTAACTACCACGCAGGAATCTGCTATGTTAAAAACAGGATAATTTATTAAACGAAAATCAAAGAAATCCACAACAAAGCCACGAAACAGCCTGTCTATTAGGTTGCCAATTGCTCCACCAATAATAAGACCAGCACAAATTTGTATCAGCTTTTGACTAGGCTTATACTTATGTAATGCAAATATTATTGCAAGGAGTATTAAAGCAATTAAAATTATAAAAA
>CAYVWT010000041.1:0-12919 GCA_964455565.1 uncultured Clostridiaceae bacterium
ACTTAGGAGGAATATAAATTTGGAAACTTATGATACAAATAAACACTATATGCGTGTTAAACTAATTTTTAACCCTGGCTCGGGAGTAAATGATGAATCACCCATACAGCTTATGGATGTAATTAAAGAAATGCAGGCTTTGAAGTTCATTCCTGAAACTTACTTAATCCAAAAAGGCTGTGATGTGCCTTATATGATGCAAGATGCGATTGAACAAGGAATTCGTATGTTTGTTGTTTGTGGTGGAGATGGCACGGTTTCTACTATTGCTAAAACCTTGATAGGTACAGATGCAACCCTTGGAATTATTCCAACTGGAACTCAAAACAATATTGCTCTTAGCTTAGGGATTCCAACAGATATACATGAGGCAATTGCTATACTGCGAAATGGAAAGAGTTCTAAAATAGATATTGGTAATGCTATTTGTGATGGCATAACTACACCATTTATTGAGGTTTGCTCGGTGGGCTTATTTTCAACACTTTTTCCATCAGGAGATGATATCCAGCATGGTGACATAACTCGCATAGGTGATTTTATGGCAACTTTGACTGCTTCACCACCATCCGAGATAAGCCTTTTACTAGATAATAATGAAGAAATTAAAAAATTAGGATATGTTGTGTTGATTTCTAATATGCCGTATATTGGTCGTCACTATCAAGTTGGTGCTCTAAATTCTTTTGATGATGGTATGCTCGACGTTTTGTTCTTTGCTGATTTGACGAAAATTGATTTAATTGGATATGTGCTTAAAGGTCCTGGAACAGCTCCACTTGAGGATCCTCGTATTCAGCATTTCCGTGTGCGTAGAATAATAATTACAACACAACCTGCTATGTCAATTATGGCAGACGGAATAGCATTAGGGGAAGGCTCGGTGCAGATTGAAGCACAAAGACATGCTTTATCTATAATGATTAAAGCAGGTGAAACCAATGAAAAATAAAGATATAAAACCATCTGTTGAAATTAGGTTGCCAGAGCTTGAAATTCACGAAAGATGGCAGAAAAATATAAACTGGATAAGTCATATTAAACCACTATACTGGTTAATGTGCATTATAGTGTTGTTGTTTGTGTTCTTAACATTAGTGCCAGACACTATGTGGCAATATTTTTGGTCGGGCTTAAAAGCACAAGGAACATTAGTTAGCTTGGTGTTAGTTTTTAGTTTAGTAGCAGTTTCGCTTGTGTGGTCAACTGGTCAGCGTATAGATGTTTGGGTGTTAATGTATTTTAATATGCATGGGCGTCGTGCACCGTGGCTTGATTGGGCTATGCTGTGCTTTACTCAAATAGGTAATGGAATTTTCGCTATGGTAATTGCTTTTATTGTGTTTTTGAGAGTTGATCATCTATTAGCTTATGAGATTGCATTGGGTACGCTAACATTATGGTTGGTTGTTGAACTTGTGAAGGTTATATTTCATCGAACTCGTCCATATATAAAGTTAAGCAATATACGTATTGTTGGTTCAAGGGCTAGTGGAAATTCGTTTCCAAGTGGACATACTAGTCAGTCTTTTTTCCTGGTAACATTAATGCTACATTATTATCAAGGTGGTATTTACACAATATTATTGTTATATACTATTGCTTCATTAGTAGGTATTACAAGAATATATGTCGGTATGCATTACCCACGTGACGTACTCGGGGGTGCTATAATTGGAACATCTTGGGCGCTTATAGGAGTTATTGTTAACAATTATATTGGTTAAGTTTTAAATAAGTAATTTAAGGAGATGTAAAATTGAGTTTTCACTATATTAATTATGCTGTTGAAACTGGTTTGGCTTTGCTTTTAGTTTTGTTATTATGGTTTGTTTTGTTTAGGGTTCGAAAAAATAGGAATCTTAATATCCTCGACGCTTCTTTGACAGTGGAGGAGCTTGAAAATCATGCTAGGAAATTGGCATTAGAACATTCAGTTTCTTCAAAAAGGAATATACTCAATTGGCCATTGTCTCGAATGAATGATAACTATAATTTCATTCTTCAAGTGTACAGAGATTTGAATGATGATATAATGCACAAGAGAGCAGTACCACCTGCTGCTGAATGGCTTCTTGATAATTTTTATGTTATTGAAGAGCAGGTTAAAAGTGTTAGAAGAGACCTGTCTAAAAAGAATTATTATAGATTGCCAGTTTTAAAAAAGGGCCCATTTAAAGGCTATACAAGAATTTTTGCAATAGCGATGGAGCTTATAGCCCATATGGACGGGCAGTTTGAGGAAAGTACACTGCTTAAATATTTAGAGGCATATCAATCACATAATATTCTTTTTGAAAGAGAAATTAATGTAATTCCTATTATGATTAGGATAGCACTAATTGAGAATATTAGAATAATAAGTGAAAAAATAAATGAAACCCAGAAGCAATGGAATATGGCTGACGAAATAGTTGAGAAATGGTGGGCTGATGATGCAGTTGATTTAGAAAAAATAATTAAGCTATTAAAAAACAATATTGTGTCTATTAATGAAGCCAATCCATCATTTGTAGAGCATTTATTCTATAGATTAAGAATATCTGGGCGTAGCTACTCTGATGTTCTAAGGTACATAGATGAGAACCTTGATAAGTTTGATACTACAACAGAAATTATTGCCCAAAAAGAACATAATGCTCAGGCTGTTAGCACTGTTACCATAGGGAATTGCATACTTAGCCTTAAATATGTTTCGGGTCTTAATTGGGTTGATTTGTTTGATGAAGCAAGCTTTTTGGAAAAGATTCTAAGGCAGGACCCAAATGGAACTTATATTCTTATGAATATAAACTCCCGTAATTATTATAGGAGCCAAATTGAAAAGCTTGCAAAAGCGTATGGAGTTTCGGAGCTCCATATTGCAAGGGAAGCCATAGGTCTTGCCCAAAGAGCTTGCGTGGGAAATAGCGAGGATATAAATGACGAGAATAAGCATAAGAGAAGATCCCACGTGGGGTATTATTTAGTAGGTGATGGAGTAAGAATTCTTGAAAATAGGCAAAAGGGTAAGCTGAGGGCTTATGCAAAGGTTACTCGTTTGGCAAAAAGCCACACAGGAATAATTTATATTGGTTCAATAGGCATTCTCACAATGCTAATGGTTACATATGTAATAGACTATGCTATGAACTCATTAGGTGGCAATAATCTTAATTTTGCTGTTTTAGCAGGAGTAGTTGTTATTATACCTGCTTCAGAGATTGCTATTTCTATAGTGAACTGGGTAGTATGCAGGATGAAAAAACCAGCAGTTTTTCCACGTTTTGAGCTAAAAGAAGGTATTCCAGATATTATGAGTACAATGGTTGTTATACCTGCCCTATTGACTGATGAAAAACGGGTAGTTGAGCTGTTGGAAAATATGGAAAATCATTATCTTTCAAATACCGAAGAAAATTTATATTTCGCCTTGATAGGTGCTTTTAAGGACTCGGAAGAGTCAAGCACAACTGACGATAAGAACGTTTTAAATGAAGCCTTTGAGGGAATAAAGACGTTGAATTTAAAATATGCAAAAGAAGGAAAAGATAAATTTTACTTTTGCAATAGAATAAGAAAATTCAATGTAACTGATAATAACTGGACAGGATGGGAAAGAAAAAGAGGGGCATTAATGGAATTTAATGAAATGCTTCTTGGTTCACAAGAAACTAGTTTCTCGGTTTGTACTAGCGAATTGCCCCCAACAACAAACATTAAGTATATTATAACTCTTGACGCAGATACAGTTTTACCATTAGGAATGGCTAAAAAAATGATAGGTACTATGGCTCATCCTCTAAATATTCCAGTTGTTGATAGTAAAAGGGGAATTGTTATCGAGGGTCATGGTCTTATGCAGCCCAGAGTTTCATTCGATATGGATAGCTCCAATAAATCGATGTTTTCGAGGATTTATACAGGGCAAGAGGGGACAGACCCTTATGCTAGCGCTATATCCGATGTATATCAGGATCTTTTTGGTGAAGGTATTTTCACAGGCAAGGGCATATATGACCTAAGAGTTTTCCAAAGTGTATTAAAGGATGCTGTGCCTGAAAACGCAATACTTAGCCATGATTTATTGGAGGGCTCTTATGTTAGAGCGGCGATGGTTTCTGACCTCGAATTGGTGGACTCATATCCGTCAAAATATAATTCCTTTATGGCTAGGCTACATAGATGGATTAGAGGAGATTGGCAGCTAATACCATGGCTTGGTACAAAAATTTATAATAGAAACAAAGAGTTAATAAAAAATCCACTTACGTTTATTTCAATTTGGAAGATGATGGATAACCTAAGACGTAGCCTTGTAGCCCCTGCCATAATGCTACTAATGATTTTAGGATTTAGTATTCTTCCAGGTAGTTGCTACTTTTGGGCAGGACTTGGTATATCTACACTGGGTTTTCCACTTGCAATAATATTTTTAGGTCATATGTTTACTGGTGGATTTAAGTATGATAAAATAAAGAGGCATATTCCTGGCTTTTTTGGACTAAAAGCCACAATATTTCAGTTCTTATTGTCTGTTGTTTTTTTGCCATATCAAACTATAATGGTTTTGGATGCTATAATTGTAACGCTTATTCGTGTACTCATAACCAAAAAAAATATGTTGGTGTGGGTAACATCTGCTGACGCCGATAAGCACCAAAGCAACTCTTTGAAAAGCTATTTATCTACTATGGGGGCAAGCTCAATTGTAGGTTTAGTTATTGTCGCCTTGGCATATTATTTTAAGCCTGAAAGTTTAAATCTTAGCTTGGTGTTTTTAGTCATTTGGTTAGTTTCACCATTTATTGCATATTTTATCAGTAAAGATGATAACTTTGAAGAGGAGAAATTACAAGTAGAAGATTTGGCAGAGCTTGGTAAGATAACAAGAAGAACTTGGAGATACTTTGAAGAGTTTGCAAACACTAAAAATAATTACCTTGCACCTGATAACTTTCAAGAAGATCCTCCAAGAGGAATTGCATATAGAACATCTCCAACTAATATAGGATTAGGGCTTTTGGCTTCTCTTACTGGTAGAGATATGGGGTACATAGGAATACTGGAAACAGTTGATTCCATTTCAAAAACCATCTCTACTGTAGAAAAATTAGGTAAATGGAATGGTCATTTATATAATTGGTATGATACTAGAACCTTAGAACCATTAAAGCCGATTTATGTATCTACCGTTGATAGTGGAAACTTTGTTTGCTACCTAATAACCTTGGTTCAAGGTTTAGAAGAGTATTATTCAAGTTATCTTGTAGACACAACATTTGTCAAGGGAATAAGGGATACTATCAGAAATGGACTTAATGATGGCGAGAAATTTCCAACAGAATTTACTTATTTCGACTCTATGAAAAAAGATGGCGAAATTGACCTCGTTTTATGGAATAAGGCTTTGGATAATCTTATTGATGGGACTGTGGTTGCAAATATAAAGAAGCAGGTATGGAAATCCAAGGTTGAACGAATGGCAAAAATGTTTAAAAGGGACATAAAAGAGCTTACACCATGGGTTTATTTGACCGAGAAAATACCCGAACAAATGTTTAATAGCGTTTTTGCTTCAAAAATAAATATATTAATAGGCATACTAAAAACAAATGTCTGTTTAAAGGATTTGGCTACATTTAGCGAAAGTATGTTAGAAAATATTGACCAGCTAATAGATGATATTAATAAAAATGATGTAGAAGCCTTTAAAGATGGGCTTGCTTGGTTAGTTGAACTAAGGGAAGCCACGATAAGATCAAATGAATTTTCAACAAAATTTATAGACCGATATAATCAATTAATTAAAAGGATAAATATTCTGTCCGTAAATACAAAATTTGCTGTTTTATATGATGATAGAAGACAATTATTTTCCATTGGTTATAATATCGAAGAAAGAAAGTTAACAAATTCTTATTATGATTTGTTAGCTTCAGAAGCAAGACAAACCAGCTATATAGCCATTGCAAGAGGAGAGGTGCCGCCTAAACATTGGTTTATGTTGGGCAGATCTCTTACAATGGTTGATCATTATAAAGGCTTGGTTTCTTGGAGTGGAACAATGTTTGAATATCTTATGCCACTACTTATAATGAGGAATTATAGAAATACACTGTTAGATGAAACATATTCATTTGTTATAAAAAGCCAGAAAAAATATGGAAAACAAAGAGGAATGCCGTGGGGAACATCTGAATCTTCTTTTAATTCACTCGATATCCATCTTGATTACCAGTATAAAGCAATTGGAGTACCGTGGCTTGGGTTAAAAAGAGGTTTGATTGAAGATGCTGTAACTGCACCGTATGCTACATTTCTGGCACTTATGGTAAGCCCTTATGAGGCTTTTGAAAATATAAAAACTTTAAAGGCTGAGGGGTTGGAAGGGCCGTATGGTTACTACGAAGCAGCAGACTATACACCTGAACGACTTAGTTTTGAATTTAAACGGGTGATCATAAAAAGTTTTATGGCGCATCATCAGGGTATGAGCCTAATGGCTCTAAATAATTATTTGAACAAGAATAATATGCAAAAGCGTTTCTCGGCAGATCCATTTGTGAAGGCTGCGAGGCTTCTTTTGCAGGAGAAAGTTCCATTAAATGTTGTTTTTACAAAGGATAATAAGGAAAAGATAATGCCATTTAAGGGAATAGTTTATAAGGATAAGGGAGCATATAGGAGATTTACAAAGCCAGATTATAATCTTCCAAATGCACATATTTTATCAAATGGTAATTATTCAGTAATGGTGACTGATAAAGGTACAGGCTATAGTAGAAGTAAAACTGTTGATATATCAAGATGGAGAGAAGATGCTATTTTAGATAGCTATGGAATGTTCTTTTATATTAAAAATATAGATAAAAATAAAAATTGGTCTGCTACTTATGCACCATTAAATGTTCTTCCCAAAAAGTATGATGCTGTTTTTACATCTGATAAGGCTGCTTTCAAAAGAACTGATGAGGAAATCGAAACATCTACGGAAATTGTTGTTGCTTCTGGTGATAATGCGGAAATTAGACGTGTTAGTCTTAAAAATAATGGGAAGACAGCTTGCGTATTAGAGGTGACGAGCTATTTTGAGGTTGTTATTGCTCCACAAAATAGTGATTTAGTGCATCCTGCATTTAGCAATCTTTTTGTAAAGACGGAATTCAATTCCGACTATAATGCACTATTGGCAAATCGACGACCAAGAAGCCAGACTGATGGAGAAATGTGGGTTGCGCAAATACCAGTAATTGAAGGGGAAACAGTAGGTGATGTACAGTATGAAACGGACAGAATGCAGTTCATTGGAAGAGGACATACTGTTAGCAATCCCGCAATTATTGAACGTGAAAGACCTTTATCTAATACGGTAGGACCTGTTTTAGACCCAATATTCAGCATTAGGGTAAGAGTAAAAGTGCAACCAGGAAAGGTAGCAAGAATTTTCTTTGTAACTGTAATGGCAGATAGCAAAGAGGCTATAATGGAGCTAATAGAAAAGTATTCTATCATAGAAACCTGCGATGCATCATTTTGGTTAGCACTTGCGAGAAGTCAAGTGGAGACAAAGTATCTAAACATTAAAGCGCCAGAAATGGAATTATATCAGAAATTAATTTCAAACATCATTTTTATAAGTCCGCTTAGATTAAGGTATGAACAGCTAATTAAGGATAATCGAAGGGGACAATCCTCTTTATGGGCATATGGAATTTCTGGGGATAGACCAATAATACTCGTGATTTTAGATAAAATAGAGGAAACAGAAATACTTTATGAAGTTCTAAAGGCTCACGAATACTGGCGATTAAAGGATTTAAGAGTAGATTTAGTAATTTTAATTCAAGAAGAGAACAGTTATATGAATCCTTTATTTGCCTTAGTTACGGACATTGTATATTCCAGCCAAACACATGATGTTTTGAATAGGCGTGGTGATGTATTTATACTTAGTATGAGTAGTGTACAATCACAGGATATTAATCTTTTTTGTGCTGTGGCAAGGATGATATTTAGAGGCAATGATGGTACAATGAAACAACAGCTGATAACCTTGCCAACCAAAGAATTCCCACCACTATTAGAGCCTGGAGCTTTGAGGGTGACAAATAATCATCTGCCTGCTGTTGAACCTCCGATAACGAAAGAAAAGGATTTGATATATTTCAATGGCATGGGTGGCTTTGATGAATCTGGAAAAGAGTATGTAATAAAGCTTGAAAAGGGTCAAGCAACTCCTGCTCCGTGGGTAAATGTAATTGCTAATCCAGAATTTGGCTTTATGGTTTCAGAGTCTGGCGGTGGATTTACTTGGTGTGAAAACAGTAGAGAAAACAAACTTTCACCATGGTCAAACGATCCTGTAAATGATGGTCAGGGCGAAATATTTTATTTA
Source organism: uncultured Clostridiaceae bacterium (assembly GCA_964455565.1). GTDB lineage: Bacteria > Bacillota > Clostridia > Monoglobales > Firm-18 > CAYVWT01. The sequence goes on from CAYVWT010000041.1 coordinate 8,378, forward strand.
AGAGATGAATCTGCAAAAATATGGTCTATCACGCCTCTTCCAATAAGAGAAGATGAAGCATATACAGTTAGGCATGGCTTTGGATATACTGAATTTAATCATATAAGTAATGGTATATCACAAGAGTTGGTGCAATTTGTGCCTGTGGAGGGAACAGTAAAGATAAGTATTATACGTTTAAGCAATGAAAGCTCTGAAGACAGGAATATATGCTTAACCTATTATTTAAGCCCTGTTTTAGGAGTAAGCACAAAGGATACTGCTTTGCATTTAGTTACCTCTCAAAGTAACAGAGGAGCACTTATAATTGAAAATCCATACAATAGAGAATTTGCCGATAGAGTTTGTTTTATGGATACATCAGTAGAAGAACGTTCTGTTACGGGAGATAGGAAAGAATTCTTTGGTATGGGAAAAGAAGACTCGCCAGAATCTTTAAAACGAAAGAATTTATCAGGTACTGTAGGAGCGGGGTATGACCCATGTGCTGCTATGCAAATTAACATAAGCATTAAAGCAAATGAAACGCAGGAGCTTGTTTTCATTTTAGGAATGGCAGGTAGCATAGAAAAAGCCCATGAATTAGGTGATAGGTTTAATACTGTTGCAAAGGCTAAGGAAGCTTTAATAGAAGTCAAAAAGTTTTGGCAAGAAAAGCTCCAAGTTGTCCAAGTTAATACTCCTGATACAGCTATGAATATTATGCTTAATGGTTGGCTTTTATATCAAGTTATTTCGTGCAGATTGTGGGCGAGGTCAGCCTTCTATCAGTCAGGTGGCGCTTTTGGTTTTCGAGATCAGTTGCAGGATTGCTTATCTATTGCTGCAATATGGCCAGAGATTGCCAAAAAACAGATTTTAAAGCATGCTCAGCATCAATTTGCGGAAGGTGATGTTTTGCATTGGTGGCACGAACCTACTGGTAAGGGGACTAGAACACGTATTTCTGATGATTATTTATGGTTACCTTATGTTACAGCAGAGTATATAAAAATTACAGGAGACTATGAGATTTTAAAGAGCGAAATTCCATTTGTGGAAGATGATATATTAAAAGATTGTGAAGATGAAAGATATTGTATGCCACGAGTATCTACCCAAACATCTTCTCTATATGATCATTGCATTCGTTCTGTGGAAAATGCCCTAAAGTTTGGTGAGCGTGGGCTACCATTGATGGGTGGTGGTGACTGGAACGACGGAATGAACACAGTAGGAAATTGTGGAACAGGAGAAAGTGTGTGGCTTGGTTGGTTTTTATGCTCGATTCTGCAAAAATTTATACCTATATGCAAAGAAATGGCAGATTATGTTAGTGCGAATAAATATTTAGATATAAGCGATAAAGTTGCACAGGCTGTTGAGGATAATGGTTGGGATGGAAACTGGTACAAGAGGGCATTCTTCGACAATGGTGTACCACTTGGTTCGGCAAACAATAGTGAGTGTAAAATTGACTCATTAGCTCAAACTTGGGCAGTAATTTCAGGGGTGGGAAATGTTTGGAGAGCTACAAAAGCTATGAATTCCCTTGAAGATTACCTTGTAATGCGAGATGAAGGACTAATAAAACTTCTAACGCCACCATTTAATGAAGGTGAGATGGAGCCCGGATATATTAAAGGATATGTTCCAGGAGTAAGAGAGAATGGTGGTCAGTACACTCATGCGGCGGCGTGGGTTGTTGCGGCATTTGCTATGCTTGGTGATGGAGATAAAGCTACTGAACTTTTTGGGCTTATAAACCCTATTAACCATACACGCACGGATAGAGAGCTTTCCATATACAAGGTAGAACCGTATGTAATGGCTGCTGATGTGTATGCTGAAAATCCTCATGTAGGAAGAGGTGGGTGGACTTGGTATACAGGATCAGCAAGTTGGATGTATAAGGCTGGTCTTGAAAATATTCTTGGGTTTAGCAAAAATGGTGACAAATTAATAATAGATCCTTGTATACCAAAAAAGTGGACTGAGTATTCAATAAAATATAAATACCTTCAAACAACATACGATATTAAAGTTAGAAATCCTGAAAATATTAGTAAGGGTGTATCTAATATTTCTGTGGATGGGGAAGTATTAAAAGGAAATATTATAAATCTTATAGATGATAAAGCAACACATTATATTGAAATTCTGATGGGTAAAGAGAAGATATAAGGAACGCTATTACTATTAGATTTGGAAATGAGTGAAAATGGATAAAAAAGCAACTACAGTAGCTTCAAAGGAAGATATTTATAAACTTTCGGTTGATAAGGTCTATGAGGAATTAGGAACAAGCCCTCAGGGGCTTACTCAAGCTCGAGTAGAAGAGAACCAGAAAGAACAAGGGAAAAATGTTATTGCTGAGAAGAAAAAGAAATCAACATTGAAAAGCTTAAGTTAAAACTTTTCAAAGATCAAAATAAAATTGAGGCAAAATTTAAAACACTGTCGCGCCTCCACCAGCAAATTCACGCCCAGTAATTTTGGACGTGAATTTTTTCAGTAATATCGAGGGAAAATTGATTTTGATAGAGCTATTGTCATACAACCCCATTGCTACTTATAGTTCTGCCAAATCTATGAAGTTTTGTTTTAGGCTATTGTATAAATCTTTGTATATAGAATATATTTTATTGTATTTTGCTGTATTATCGGCAACTGGCTGCTGCTCTGGATTTGTTTTTATAACTCTTTCACAACCAGCCTCGACAGACGAATATATCCCTGCTCCAACACCTGCAAGAATAGCAACACCCAGTGCAGGATCTTCTTTTGATGCAACGGTTTTAACAGGGCAAGCATACATATCAGCAAGCATTTGCCTCCAAATAGCGCTTGTGCCACCACCTCCACAGGCTAACATTTCGTTGATATTTACGTCCATATCACGAAGTATTTCCATACAGTCACGAAGCGAAAATGAAATACCTTCCATAACAGCACGAAGCATATCACGTTTTTGATGAATTGCAGAAAGTCCGAAAAACACACCTCTGCAATTTGGATCAAGGTGAGGGGTTCTCTCCCCCATCAAATATGGCAGATATATAAGCTTGTTACACCCAAGTGGGGACTTTTCAACTTCTTTATCCATCAAATAATATGGATCAACACCCATATTATTCGCTGTTTCAATTTCACTAACGCAAAAGTTATCCCTAAACCATTTTAGCGAAAGCCCTGCGGCTTGTGTAACGCCCATAACGTGCCAAGCACCTGGTACTGCTGAGCAAAATGTGTGAACTCTGCCTTTTTTGTCGATAACCATATTTGACGTATGCGCATAAACAACACCACTTGTGCCAATTGTTGTGAACGCTGTATTGTCCTTAACAACGCCTGTGCCAACAGCGGCGGCAGCATTGTCTCCAGCACCACCAACAACGATTGTGCCAGCATTAAGACCTGTTATGCTTGCAGTTTTAGCTGTTATATGCCCAGTTACCTCGCAACTTTCGTACATCTTTGCAAGTAAGCTTTTGTCGATATCAAGCTTTTCAAGAACCTCGTCTGACCAACATCGATTTTTAATATCTAACAACTGCATACCAGAAGCATCAGAAACATCTGTTGCAAATTCACCAGTTAGCATATATCGAATATAGTCCTTTGGCAAAAGTATATGCTTGCATTTCGCATAATTTTCCGGCTCGTTGTTTCTAACCCACAAAATTTTAGATGCTGTAAAGCCAGTATGAAAGAGCAAACTTTAGCTGTTCCTTCATAGTTTTGCCACCAATAACCTCGTCTTTGTTGTAGTGCTTAAATGCTAATGGGTTTTTAGAGTTTGCGCCCTCATACTTGATTTTTGTGATGTCTGTAAACATTTCATTCATTATTATATATCCTCCTTGGTTTTTTCTTTAATTTTACCAAATTATTTTTAAAAAACATATTCTTTTTTTGTTGTTGTATGGACATATCTTGCTTATTTTGTTATAATGATACAAAGGTGGTGTAGCTATGAACATTGAAAGTTTTTATGAGAATATACATACTGCGGCACGAGATATGCCATACCTTGATTTTACAATGAAAAATCTAAATTATATCAGCCATTTTCATCAAGAAATTGAGCTTATCTATGTTACAAGTGGAAATATTACTCTTAATATTGATAATAATATACATACTATAAATTGCCACGAGGTAGGAATTATTATGCCTGGGGAGATACATAGTTACAGCTCTATAGCGCAGAATAATGTCTATATTATGAAGATGGTTCCACCGATAGAGGAAAATATTAGGCTTGAAAACAGCGTTATTACAGCGAAAGACATAATATATAATAGAGTAACCGAAATCGTTACAGACATTTATAATGAGAGTAACAAACAAACTGTTGGTTATAAGCTTGCTATAAATAAGAACTTATTAGACCTGTTTATTTTAATATTAAGAAACTCAAAATATAAGGTTATAAGCATTGATGATAACAAAAAGCTGTCAAACAGGCTTATGTTTTTAAGAACTGTAAATGAATTTGTTGAGCTTAATTATATGAATGATATTAATTTAAAAGAAATTGCAAATCATACAAATTATTCG
>CAYVWT010000042.1:0-12815 GCA_964455565.1 uncultured Clostridiaceae bacterium
ATTTTTGTGACTAAACATAATTATATCAGATTTACAAAAAATTAACAATAATAAATTGACAGAAAGCGAATTTTAGAGTATTATAAAAGAGTAGTTAAGAAAAAATATTGGAGGTACTAAAATGAATACTTTTAACATTATGCTAAATTCAATCAACGATGTAAAAAACTTTGTAAACGTTGTTAATAGGTTCGATTTCGACGTTGACCTAACATCAGGCAGATACATTGTTGACGCAAAATCAATTATGGGTATTTTTTCACTCGATTTGTCAAAACCAATCAAAGTTGAAATACACAGCGATAATGCCGAAACATTAGTTGCTGAAATGAAGCAATTCGTTATTGCTTAGTACTTATTAATAAAGGTACTTAATGATTAAAAGCCTCCACACCGAATTGGTATGGAGGCTTTTTTTATTTGCTAAGAAATTACTTTTATAAATTGTTATATTTAAGAGTAACGCTAAGTAATTTCTTCACGCAAGCAAGTTGCTTGGCAACTTTTTTTATATCTTAAAATTAAGTTGTTCAACCTCGTGTTTTTTAGCACGTCCCATTAAGTCTGCAACTGCGTCTTGTGGAGATTTACCCTCAAATAATGTTGCATAAGCTTCATTAGTTATTGGCATATCAATGTTATACTTTTTAGACAGCTTATAAGCAGCAGCGGCTGTTTTAACACCCTCTACAACCATTTTAACTTCCTCTTGTGCCTCGGCAACAGTTTTGCCTTGACCAATAAGTATTCCTGCTCTGCGGTTGCGTGAGTGCATACTTGTGCAGGTAACGATTAAATCACCAATTCCTGTAAGCCCTGCAAATGTTTCAATTTTTGCGCCCATAGCAGTTCCAAGGCGCATTATTTCTGCAAGTCCTCTTGTCATAAGCGCAGCCTTTGTATTATCACCATAGCCAAGACCGTCACAAATGCCAGCACAAAGCGCAATAACATTTTTAAGCGAGCCACCAAGCTCTACGCCGATTATATCCTCATTAGTGTACACACGAAAATTTGGTGACATAAATATATCTTGCACATATTGCGCAATTTCAATATCAGGATGTGCAACAACATTTGTTGTTGGAAGCCCTCGCCCTACCTCTTCTGCGTGTGACGGGCCAGACATTGCCACAACCTTTGAATTTGGAATTTCACCCGAAACAACCTCGGAAAGGCGTTGCAAGGACACCTCATCAAAGCCTTTTGAAATAATAACAATAATTTGACCGTCTTTTATATAAGGTGCAAGGCTTTTTGCAGTCGCTCTAACGGTATGTGATGGGGTAGCGATAACGATTAAATCTGCATTTTCCACGCAATACTCCATATTGTCCGTAAAGAAAACACTATCAGGTATTATTACATTTGGCAAAAACGGTTTATTTTCGTGGAATTCACTAAGCGAGTCGCTTTCCTCTTTAAAATATGACCATAGCTTAACACTATGCCCGTTTTTAGCAAGTGAAACAGTCATAGCTGTTCCCCAGCTTCCAGAACCAATAACAGAAATATTAGACATCCTTCTTCCTCCCAAACCTGTTTTCAGTACCATTCATAAGCCTTTTTATGTTTTCTCTATGCATAAAAAATGCTAAACCACTAACTAACACAGCAAACACCAAAAGTGGTGTATTCTCTGGTTGAAGTATGTATATTGATACTGGAAATGCAATACAGCCAAAAATTGAGCCAACGGAAACATATCGAGTTATAAACATTAATGATACAGAAACTATTAACAAAAATAGTCCTGCACGCCAATCTATCATAAAAACAACTGCGGCGGAGGTTAGTATACCCTTTCCACCCTTAAAGCCATAATAAACTGGAAAATTATGCCCAAGTATTGCGCCAAGACCTGCCGCAAAAACAAAATATTGGTCGCTTGATATATACCTTGCAATAAGTATTGCAACAACTGCTTTTAAAGCATCACCAATAAGCACAAGTGCAGCGATTCCCTTGCCAAAATTGCGCAGGGTGTTTGTAAAGCCTGCATTACCACTGCCAAGCTCACGAATATCCTTTTTAGCCATTAGCTTAGACAAAAGAATGGAAAAATTGAGTCCTCCCAAAAGATAAGCAATAACGAACATTAAAATTAGCATAGCAAATTACTACTCCTTTTCTTTCTCTCGAATAATAAACCTAATAGGCGTTCCCTCGAAGCCAAATGTTGCACGAAGCTGATTTTCTATATAACGAATATATGAAAAATGCGCAAGCTTTTTCTCATTTACAAACACAACAAAGGTTGGTGGCTTAACAGATGCCTGTGTAACGTAATAAATTCTAAGACGTCTTCCCTTGTCTGACGGTGGTTGCACCCTTGCTGTTGCATCGTTTATAACGTCATTTAACATACCTGTTGAAATTCTTGTTGCATTTTGATTAGCAACATATTTTACCATATCAAACATTTTGTCAATACGAAGCCCAGTTTTTGCAGATATAAACAAAATAGGTGCATAAAGCATAAAAGCAAGCTTTTCTTGAACCTCCATACGGAAATTGTCCATAGTTTTAGTATCTTTTTCGATTATATCCCATTTATTTATAGCAATTATGCACGCTTTGCCTGCATCATGAGCATATCCTGCAATTTTAGTATCCTGCTCTGTAACACCCTCTGTTGCATCAATCATAATAAGTGTAACATCTGCCCTGTCAACCGAGCCTAACGCACGCATTACGCTGTAACGCTCGATATCCTCGTCAACCTTGCCACGTTTTCTCATTCCTGCTGTGTCGATAAAAAGAAATTTATCCTCGCCTCGCTCATAATACGTATCAATAGCATCACGAGTTGTTCCAGCAATTGGGCTAACAATAACCCTTTGCTCGCCAAGAATTTTGTTAATTAATGATGATTTTCCTGCATTAGGCTTGCCAACAACAGCAACCTTAATTATATCCTCATCAATTTCCTCGCCATCATCTGGTGGAAAATTCCAAACAACTTGGTCTAAAAGGTCACCAAGCCCCAAGCCATGTACACCAGAAACAGGTATCGGCTCACCTATACCAAGATTATAAAAATCGTACATTTGAAGAGGTGGGTCGCCCGGTGTATCAGCTTTATTGCAAGCCAAAAGTATAGGCTTTTTAGACCTTTGTAGCATATTTGCTACGTCTTTGTCGGTCGCAGTCATACCCTCTTTAACATCAACTACGAGAAGGATAACATCAGCTGTATCGATAGCTATTTGTGCCTGTGCACGCATTTGCGCTAAAATATCATCCTTAGAATATGGCTCTATACCACCTGTATCGATAAGGGTGAATATACGCCCATTCCACTCGGATTCTGCATATATGCGGTCACGAGTAACGCCAGGGGTATCCTCTACAATTGCAATACGCCTGCCCACTATTTTATTAAACAATGTTGATTTTCCAACATTCGGTCGCCCTACTACTGCTACTATTGGTTTTGGCATTTTTACCTCCACTAATCTAATAGCTTTTCTAAAAGTTCAAAGCCATCATTTTCTACTGTAATTATTTTAACATTTAATGCTTTTTCTACATCTTGTATAGTTAAATCATCAAGGAAAATTTCATCAAAATTTAGCATTGTGCTTGGAATAAGAAGCTGTTTTCCAAGCTCTTTGCCACTTAGCTGTTTTATAATATCCTGCCCTGTTATAAGCCCTGCAACGGTTATGCTTTCACCAAAAAATTCGTTAGTAATAGGAATTACTTTAATGTTATCGCTTACCTTATTTACTAATTCTTGAATATACGGTGCTGCGCTAAGCCCTGTTGCAATTGTTTTTTTAGTTTTAACCGTTCTATCGCTATTTTCAATTAGCGCAAGGTTAAATTCATATCCTAATGAAGAAAGAAGCCCTACTCCATTTTCAATTTGCAAAAAGTCCTCATAACATTCATATTCTGGTAGTTTATGGCTTGCATTAACATAAAATTCATCAGCTACAAAAACAAATCTTGTCTTAATCGTTTTCAAAAATATTGATTGGTGGCTCTCAATTTGAGAAACAACAGCCTCTGATGATATTTTATCAAATCTTTCCAAATATGGCAAGCCCCCACGATGTTTTGTCAAACCAACTGGCACAACAGAAATACTTTGCACCTGTGGGTAAAATTTTGCAAGGTCGGTAATTGTTTTATCAAGGTTTTCGCCATCATTTATGCCCTTGCATAAAACAATTTGGCAATTCATATTTATTCCTGCTTTTGCAAAGCGTTTTATCATTTTTAGTATATCCGCATTTTTACTATTTAATAAATTCCCACGAAGCTCGGTATCTGTTGCGTGTACCGAAACATTTATCCTCGGCAAATGCATATGAATAATTCTTTGAACGTCGGCATCTTTAAGGTTAGTTAAGGTAATATAATTCCCCATAAGGGTAGAAAGGCGATAATCATCGTCCTTAAAATACAACGTTTTGCGCATTCCCTTTGGAAGCTGGTCAACAAAGCAAAAAACACACTTATTTTTGCAAACCTGTGGTTTATCAATAAGCCCATTTTCAAATTCAATGCCCAAATCCTCATAATCGTCGTTTATTATTTCGATTATTTCAATATCACCATTTATTTTTTCGACTTCAATATCATATTCACCATTAGCACAAAGAAATTTATAATCGAGTATGTCGAAAAGCTCTTGCCCATTTATCGTCAAGAGCACATCGCCTTTTTCAATTCCTGCTTCTTCAGCTATGCTATAAGGTTCAACAGATTTAATAACAGCCTTCATTTTATATACACTCCTGAATAAAAAAAGGTGTGTGTGCTAAGCACACACACCTTTGTAAGAAACTAAATTACGCCTCTTTTTTAATTACAATTACTTCTCTACCTTTATAGAAACCGCATGCACGACATATTCTATGTGGCAATTTAGCTTCATGGCACTGTGGACACGCTACCAAACCTGGTAATACAAGTTTCCAGTGTGCACGTCTATTATCTCTTCTTTGTTTCGATACTCGTCTTTTTGGAACTGCCATTTTAATCCACCTCCCTATCTTGTTGCTTGTTCAATAGATTTTTAAGTGCTGCAAAGCGTTCGTCTATAACATCTTCCTCACAGTTGCACTTAGAAACATTCAAATCTGCGCCACAATTACTGCAAATACCTTTGCAGTCCTCACTACACAAATATTTAATTGACAGGTTCACAAGAACATTCTTGTTTACAATGTCATCAATATCCAAAATTGTTCCGTCAAGAGTAACTTCATCCTCGCCGACGGTTTCCTCTATATTAAAGGAAAGAGGAATTGAAAGCATAGCCAAACACCTTGCACAAGTCGTTTCTACGGTAGCATTTATGTTTCCACTAACCTCTAAACGTCCTGCAAAGTTTAACACCTGCCCCGTAACATTTGAATTTACGGTAACCTCATTATCGGTGAAATTAACCTCACCCTCAAAATCAATTTTAGTTCCTGCATTGTTAATTATAGATAATAAATCAATATTCATAAGGACTATTATATAATTAATTGGTATCTTTGTCAATAACTAATATTATTTTATTTTTGTTGTGTCTAAACAAGTTCCGCAGTTTCTTTTGCAATCATAAACTCTTCGTCTGTTGGAATAACAAAGGTTCTAACGGTTGCATCAGCGCTACTAATTTCCATTTCTTGACCACGAAGGGCATTTTTACTATCGTCTATCTTAATTCCCATAAAGCCAAGGTCTTGTAGCATTTCTTTTCTCATTATTGAATTATTTTCGCCAACTCCTGCTGTAAACACAATAGCATCAACGCCACCCATTATTGTAGCATAAGTCCCAATGTACTTTTTAACATTGTACATAAATACTTCCTCAGCAAGCTCGGCAAGCTTGTTTCCTTCTTTCCTTGCAGCCTCCAAATCACGGAAATCACTGCTTACACCAGAAATACCAAGAACACCAGAATCTTTATTTAACACACTCATAATTTCTTTTGTTGAAAGATTTTCTTTCTCCATTAAAAATGCAACAATAGCAGGGTCAATATCACCAGAACGAGTCCCCATTGGAACACCTGCAAGTGGTGTAAAGCCCATAGATGTATCAACAGATTTACCATTTTGAACAGCAGTTATGCTTGAACCATTGCCAAGATGAAGTGTTATTATTTTAAGCTCTTCTATTGGCTTGCCAAAAAGTGCTGCTGCCCTATGCGAAACATATTTATGTGAAGTTCCGTGGAAACCATATTTTCTTATTTTATATTTTTTGTAATATTCATAAGGAATTGCGTACATAAATGCCTCTCTCGGCATTGTTTGATGAAATGCTGTATCAAAAACTGCAACCTGTGGAACATTTGGCATAACCTCTTCGCACGCCTCTATACCCATAAGGTTTGGTGGGTTATGAAGTGGCGCAAGCTCGATACAAGCCTCGATTGCCTTTTTAACGTCAGAATCGATAATTACTGATTTCTTAAAGAACTCACCACCGTGAACAACACGATGACCAACTGCAAAAATTTCACTCATATCTACTATAACTCCGTGAGCTGAATCTATAAGCGCAGAAATTACAAATTTAATTGCATCAGCATGAGTGTTCATATTTGCTTCAATTATAACATCATCCTTGCCATCTGGTTGGTGCTTTAAACGAGATCCTTCAAGACCAATTCTTTCGCACAATCCTTTTGCTAAAACTAATTTGCTTTCCAAATTAAGTAACTGATATTTAAGTGATGAACTACCTGCATTGATAACTAAAATTTTCATTGTTAACTCCAATTCCGTCGTCATTTGTGGCGACTACGATATTTATATACATTTGCTTTTGTAAAGCATATTAGTATATATTTTACTTTTGTGCTTGCACACAAGTAATAGCAACAACACCTGCGATATCCTCGGCACTACAACCACGAGATAAGTCATTAACTGGCTTTGCAATGCCTTGTGTTATAGGTCCATAAGCCTGCGCCTTTGCAAGACGTTCAACAAGCTTGTACGCAATATTCCCACTATTTAAATCAGGGAAAACCATAACATTTGCAGTTCCAGCAACACTACTTTGTGGTGCTTTTGATTTGCCAATAGCAGGAACAATAGCTGCATCAACTTGGAATTCTCCATCTAATATAACATCTGGGCGTTTTTCCTTTGCAAGCTTAGTTGCAAGCTGCATTTTGTCAACCAATTCATTTTTTGCGCTACCGTATGTGGAGTACGAAAGCATAGCAACATGTGCCTCTGCCTCTACAAGCTGTTTAAATGAACCTGCAGATGAGATTGCAATTTCAGAAACTGCCTCAGCATCTGGATTTTCGTTAAGCCCACAATCAGCAAAAACAAAAACACCGTTTTCGCCATATTCACAATCAGGCACACACATTATAAAAAATGCACTAACAAGCTTTGTACCAGGTGCAGTTTTAAGAATTTGAAGACATGGTCTTAAAACATTTGCAGTTGCGTTAACAGCACCTGCCACCATACCGTCTGCACAGTCTTGTTTTACAAGCATTACACCAAAATAAAGCGGGTTTTTCATTGTTTCAAGCGCTTGCTCTGGGGTTACCCCTTTGCTTTTGCGAAGCTCGTAAAATGCATTTGCAAATTCTTCGTATTTGTCGCTTTGCGTTGGGTTTATGATAGTCGCCTTTGAAATATCCAAACCAACTGCAAGCTCTTTTATCTTGCCCTCGTCACCTAAAATAATTAGGTCTGCTATGTCCTCACGCAAAATCATATCTGCTGCTTTAATTGTGCGTATTTCCTCACCCTCGGCAAGGACAATAGTCTTTTTTTGTTCTTTTGCTCTTTCCTTAATTCTTTGTAAAAAATTGCTCATATATCTGTACCTCCTAAAAAAATTAGCATTAACCTTACATATTATACAACTTTTAGTTTAATTTGTAAATAACATTTGAAAAATTTATTTAATATGATATAATTATCTGGGTGATTATATGAAATTTTTAGGAATTATATCGGAATACAATCCATTTCACAATGGACATAAGTATCAAATTGAACAAGCGAGGCTTAAAACTGGGGCTGATTATGTGGTTATTGTGATGAGTGGCAGCTTTGTTCAACGTGGAACAGCGGCAATTTGTGATAAATGGACACGAGCAAAAATGGCACTTTTAGGCGGTGCAGATTTAATAATCGAGCTTCCTGTTATTTACTCTATGCAATCGGCAGAATATTTTGCAAAGGGTGCAGTTGGAATTTTAAACGCTCTTGGAGTGGTAAATTATTTGTCCTTTGGAGTGGAAAACGATAATATAAGTGAATTAACAAGCATTGCAAGAGTGCTACTTGACGAACCACAAAATTATAAAACAGCTTTAAATAATGCCCTTGCAACAGGCATTAGCTTCCCATCTGCACGAGAAATCGCCCTAAAAGAATATGTTGGCGATGATAATATTTTAGGCACTCCTAACAACATTTTAGCAATAGAATATATTAAGGCTTTAATGAGGATAGGGAGCAAAATAAAGCCTGTGGCTGTACTACGTAAGGGAGCTATGCACGATAGTATTGGCGAGGGAAATATAACAAGCGCTTCTCATATTCGCAGTTTGTTATTAGAAAATGGGATAGACAGCATTGAAAAATATGTTCCTGATTATGTTTATGAAATTTTACTTTCGGAGATAGAAAAAGGCAAAGCGCCGGTCAATATAAATTTCCTTGAAACTGCAATAATTGCACGATTACGCACCATACCTCATACAGAGCTTTCACAAATTCGAGATGTCACAGAGGGGCTTGAAAACCGTATCAAGCAAGCCGCAAATACTTGCACAACGCTTGACGAAATTATAAATTTCGCAAAAACTAAAAGATACACTCATTCACGTTTGCGTAGAATTATTGCAAACACACTTCTTGGTATAACAAAAGAAACAGAGGATATATCGCCACAATATATTCGTGTGCTTGGTATGAATGAAAATGGAAAAGCAATTCTTAAAATTGCAAAAGAAACCGCAACACTTCCTATTATAATAAAAACAGCAGATGCAAAGGAAAACGAGATGCTAAGCCTTGATTTTACCTCAACCGACATATATTCGCTTATGTTCCAAAACACAAAACTCCGAACAGGTATGCGTGATAAATTAACATCACCAGAAATAATATAAATATTATAGTAATAATTCGTAATTCCCGTCCATATAAATATATTGTCCATAATATTTTAAAGGGGGAATTTTCAATTGGATAACTATAACATATATAAGGAAATAGCAGACAGGACAAACGGTGATATATATATAGGGGTGGTTGGACCTGTTCGAACTGGCAAAAGTACATTTATAAAGAAATTTATGGATAAGCTTGTCATTCCTAATATTGAAAACGAGTACAAAAGGGAACGTGCAATAGACGAGCTCCCTCAAAGCGCACAGGGTAGAACCATTATGACAACAGAGCCGAAATTCGTGCCTAACGAGGCTGTGGAAATTACAATTGATGGCAATGCAAAATTCAAGGTTAGAATGATTGATTGCGTTGGTTACATTGTTCCAAACGCAATGGGGCATATTGAGGGCGATATGCCACGAATGGTTTCAACACCTTGGTATGACCACGAGATTCCTTTTGCGCAGGCTGCAGAAATTGGCACAAAAAAAGTAATTAACGACCATTCAACAATTGGGCTTGTTATCACAACCGATGGCAGTATTACAGAGCTTGACCGTGAGGATTATGTCGAGGCAGAGGCACGGGTAATAAAGGAATTGAAGGATATTAACAAGCCCTTTGTTGTCCTTTTAAATACTGCTAACCCGGAAAGTGACAAGGCACACGAAATGCAAAAGGAATTAGAAGACAAATATTCCGTTCCCGTTATGGCTATAAACTGCGCAACCATGGATATTGATGACATAAATGGTATTATTGAAAGGGTTTTATTTGAATTCCCACTGACTGAAATTACTATCAAGCTTCCACCTTGGATGAACTCTTTAAATAGCCAGCATTGGCTAAAAAGCAGTCTTTTCGGTGTTATTAAGGATTCAATCAAAAATGTATATAAAATAAGAGAAACGAGAAATATTGTTAATGCAATTGAGGTTAACGAAAATGTTGAAAAGGTTGTTGTTGATGCCATAAACCTTGGAGAAGGCGTTGTATCAATTGATGTAACTGCTGTCGCTGGGTTGTTTTACAAATTGCTTAGCGAAACAAGTGGGCTTGAAATTGATAGCGAGGATAAGCTTATGAGCCTTATGATTGAAATGAGCGGAATGAAACGTGAGTATGAAAAAATTGCACCTGCGCTAAAAAGCGTTCGTGAGCGTGGCTATGGCATCGTGTCACCCACAATCGACGAATTAACTCTTGAAGAGCCAGAGATAGTAAAACAAGGCAACAGGTATGGCGTAAGGCTTCGAGCGAGTGCTCCATCTATACATATGATTAGGGCAGATATTGAAACAGAGGTTAGCCCAATTGTAGGCACAGAAAAGCAATCCGAGGAGCTTATTCATTATTTATTGAACGAATTCGATGAAGAACCAACAAAAATATGGAAGAGCAATATTTTTGGCAAATCGCTTAGCGAACTCGTTAACGAGGGCCTGCACAACAAGCTTGACAGAATGCCAGAAGACGCACAGTATAAGCTGCAAGAAACATTGCAAAGAATTATCAACGAGGGCAGTGGTGGACTTATCTGCATAATCCTGTAAAAATCAAATAATACGGCTGTGAATTTTTGTGTTTTCACAGCCGTATTATTTTAAAAAAAAGGTATTGACAAACACAATAAATAGTGTTATTATATATCTTGTGTCGTGCGGGCGTGGCGGAATTGGCAGACGCGCTAGACTTAGGATCTAGTATTTTACGATGTGAAGGTTCAAGTCCTTTCGCCCGTACCAAAGCAGTAATGATAAGGTTTGTGCCTTGTTGTTACTGCTTTTATTTTTGGTCAAATTCGGACTCTTTCTAACACATTTTCTAACACTTTCACAGTGCTTGCGCTGTATTTATTGCTTCTGCAAGATCATCACCCATTGTAATTTTAGTCTTATACTCAATATGTGTATATAAATTTGCAGTAGTAGCAATATCACTATGCCCAAGCCATTCCTTAATTTTATTAATGTCATATCCAATGGAACTTAACATACTTGCGCAACTATGCCTTAAGTCATGGAATCGTATAACGGTTAAATTACTGTTTTCTAATAATTTTTTAAATGCCGCTGATACATAATTAGGCTTCAAAAGCTTACCATCATCCCATCTGCAGATGAAATCACTTTTTATGTAACTGCTGCCATGCAACAACTGTAGTTTGGTTTGCTTCCGTTTTAGGATCTTCAAATAACTTTCAACGATAGGATTTAAAGGTAACGTTCTGTTACTACTTAAATTTTTAGTTCGTTCCTTTATAAGTATGCCTTTCATCGCTGTTACAGTTGTATCAATAGTGATTGTTTTATTTTTAAAATCAATCGCACTCCATTTTAACCCCAACACCTCTGAACGCCTTAATCCAAAATATGCTGTTATAACTATTGCTGGTTCAATTACACTATCTTTTGATTTTTCAATCAAAGTGTTAATTTGGCTTAAGGTATAGAATTTCGCACGATATGGATTAACTTTTGGCAGTTTAACTCTATCAGCAACATTATAAGGGATAATATTCTGAACTAACGCATCCTGTAAACTTTTTCGTATATTCGCATGGTGATGTTTAATAGTGCTAGCAGATAACCCTTCATTTAGTTTAAAATCATAATATTTTTGAATGTGTTTCGATTCTAGCTCTTGCAATAAAATTTTATGTTTTTTAAAGTATGGGACTATATGTTTGCTAATTGCATATTGATAGCCTTGCCAAGTGTTAGGTTCAACATGGAATTTCATCCCATCTAGCCAATTTAGAATATAATCGCTAAAATATATAGGCTTTGCGACAATCACCTTTTTATCATCATACTCTTTTAATATATCCCTTAAAGCTTTGTTAGCAGCCCTTTTATTGTTACCTTCTATTAATATGCCTGTTTCAATCCATTTTTGTTTTCTTTTACCATTTAAATCTTTAGTATTTAAAACGGCATAATATTTGCCGCCTTTGACTTGCAAGGAACCTGTCATTAATAATTAACTCCCTTCATTTTGACAAGTGTCCGCTATTGTAATTGTTTTTATTATACAATAAGCGAATACATTATTTCAACTATAATTTTTTAAGCACTAATTTGAACATTGTTGATAATGTATTCGATTAGCCATACTTTTGGTATCTTATGTACTTTACCTATGCGCAATGATTTAATTGATTTATCTTTAATTAGCTTGTAGCAAGTATTTCTTCCTATGGCAAAATACATAGCTTATCAGATGATACTGCGCAGAATGTTTTGAAGAAATATGCTGATCAGTGCAGGAGGGATGATGTTCATATGCCGGAATATATACATTTTCATATGCTGAGAAAAACCCGTGCTATGGATCTTTACAGGTCTGGATGCCCTTTATCATATATCCAGCAAATGCTTGGTCATGAAAACATCACCACCACTTCTGGGTTTTATGCATTTGCCACATTGGAAACATTGGCGGATGCACTTGAAAAAGCAAATCCAACAACGAATAAAAGTGAAAAGGTGTGGAAGAACGAGGATATCTTAGAGAAATTGTATCGACTATAACAAAAAAACTATGCCGACAATTTTCAGTGAAAGCCTTATATTTACTGGTATTCATTTTAACCTTCGGCATAGTTTTTTTATCGGTATAAGTAGTGATATCACGATATCGTGATATCACTACTTATGTTATTGAAAGCTTGCACAGTCAGTTTAGAAAGGTTACAAAAACAAAATTGAT
>CAYVWT010000043.1:0-9699 GCA_964455565.1 uncultured Clostridiaceae bacterium
GTTTGGAGATTTTGGCTACGCTTAATAATTCGCAAAAAATATTGCCTGCTATTATTGAATTTGTTGACATTGCAGGGCTAGTTAAAGGAGCAAGCCGTGGCGAGGGTCTTGGAAATAAATTTTTATCGCATATCCGTGAGGTTGATGCAATAATCCACGTTGTAAGGTGTTTCGAAGATAAAAATATTGTCCATGTTGATGGCAGTGTTGACCCACTTCGAGATGTTGAAACAATAAACTTCGAGCTTATTTTTGCAGATATTGAAACGATAGACAAAAGGCTTGAGCGTTCTCGTAAAATGGTGAAAAATGGCGATAAAAAAGTAATCGCAGAGGTTGAGTTATTTACTAGTGTTAAAGAGGCACTTGAATCCGGCAAAAATGCAAGGGCGCTTGAATTTACAAATGAAGAGCTTGAAATTATGAAGGAAATACCCTTACTTACAATGAAACCAGTCATTTTCGGCGCAAATGTTTCAGAGGACGATTTAGCATCTGAATATAAAAATAACGAATTCTACAAGGTATTAGAAAAATATGCACATGAGCAAAAATGCGAAATAATGCCTATATCAGCAAGAATTGAAGAGGAAATTTCTCAGCTTGATGAAGAGGAAAAAAAGGCATTTTTAGAGGACTTAGGCATTACAGAGTCAGGGCTTGACAGACTTGTTAGGGCAAGCTATTCACTTCTTGGGCTTATTAGTTATCTAACAGCTGGGCCACAAGAAACAAGAGCGTGGACGATTACAATAGGAACAAAAGCACCACAAGCAGCAGGCAAAATTCACACAGACTTTGAGCGTGGATTTATCCGTGCAGAGGTTGTAGCATTTGACGACCTTAACAGCTGTGGCTCTATGGTTGCCGCAAAAGAAAAAGGTCTTGTTCGTTCAGAGGGCAAGGAATATGTTATGAAAGACGGAGATATTGTATTATTTAGGTTTAATGTGTAAAGTCAATAAAAGGCTACCCAAACGGGTAGCCTTTTATCTTATTATAGTTTTTAGAAGACAATGCCGAAAAATTATTTAAAATCCAACGTATTCCCAAGATAACAAGAGATTATCTCTAAAATAATAAATATATTTATCACCAATAGCGTATTTATATATCCATTGTTCACGTGTTCCATAACTATCAACAATATTATTAATTTCGTTTGGTTTATAACCTTTCAATAAGGTAAATTCATCTTTAGTCATTCCTTTAAAAAAACCTGTTGACTGAATTTTATTCCAGTCACTATTACTGATATTAAAAGTTAACTTAGGGTTTTCCCATCTGATTTGCGCATAGAAATCATCATACTGATCTTTTCCATCATCTGATATTTCTTTCCTTTTACCTCTTAACAAGTCACCAAAAGGCAGTTTGTACTCTCCACCATTATATTCGAAAATTACTGTTTTTAGAATTTTCTCCCTTTCGTTTATTTTTTCCCACGCAGAATCATCATACCACTTAATAACACACTTATTCCACTCTTGCACTGCACCTACATCAAACTTTATTTTTCTATTATAAATGTCATATACTCCTTCAAATAAATAAAAACTATTTATCCAGATTTCTTGACCAGCATATGGAAAGTTTTCATACCAACCTACACTCTTCCAATTTTCTATTTCAGATAAAGAGATGGTTGCCATTTTACCATCTTTTGAATAAACATTAACTTTTTTATCGCCTATTAATTTATTAGTTGTAATTACTACTTCTTTGTTATTTTCATTCCATTGAACATTAGCTCCAAAACTTTCAGATAATGCCCTAATGGGTACTAAAACTCTATCATCAATTATTTGTGGTGAAACATCTAATGCTGTTTTAACTCCATTTATTTCAATATATGGCATATCAATTTGCATTGTAATAATTTTGTCATTTTTCTTTGATTTAACGCTTTTTGTATCATCTTGCCATTCCACTATTGCACCTAAAGCTTCAAAAATTGTTCTTAATGGAACTAATATTCTATCATTGATAACTTTTGGCTGTACATCAAAACTTAAAGTTTGATTATCCAATTTTACTGTTATACTATTAACTGCAAAAACAGGAGTAAATAAACTTATAAGTAAAGTGAAAACAATAACAATACATAATTTTCTATTATTAAAATTTTTCATCATTACATCTCCTCCAAATAATGATTTAAAGCATCTCTTAATTGAAGAGCAAAGTCTTTATTAAGCAAAATGTTTTGTGAGGCCGTGCCTTTCCCGTCAACATCATTTGCTTTATATGTTTTAATAGAAAAACCATTATAGTCAAATGAGTAGTGTAATGTTGTCTTGGCTTTGGAGTTGTTTTGAATATATACTTTAAGGAGTTTTGTTACTATTGCCATATAAAATTGCCCCTTTACTTATTTTTTACAACGCTCTTGTAGTTATCTCATTCATTATTTTTGCAACAAATTCATCAATTGTAGATACGCCCAAATCTCCTTCTTTTCTTGAACGGACTGCAACAGAATTTGTTTCCATTTCTTTATCACCGACAACTAACATATAAGGTATCTTTTGTTGTTGCGCCTCACGAATTTTGTAACCTATTTTCTCGTTGCGACAGTCGGATTCTACTCTAACCCCATACTGTTCAAGCTTTGCCTTAACTTCACCAACAAAATCAAAATGATTTTGGCTAATTGGTAACAATTTAACCTGTACTGGTGCAAGCCATGTTGGGAATGCCCCTGCAAATTTTTCTATAAGCATTGCAAGTGTTCTCTCATAGCAACCAATAGACGTTCTGTGTATAATATATGGGCGCTTCTTTTGGTTGTCGCTGTCGACATAAGTCATATCAAACCTATCAGCAAGCTGAAAATCAATCTGTACTGTTATAATTGTATCTTCCTTACCGTGAACATTCTTAAACTGTATGTCAAGCTTAGGGCCATAAAATGCAGCCTCTCCCTCTGCCTCTTTATAATTGATTTTCAAATCATCAAGAATGATTTTCATTTTGTCCTGCGTGTCTACCCACGCTTTTGGGTCGCCAATATACTTTCCTTTGTCATTCTCGTCCCATTTAGAGAAACGATAGGTAACATCGTCAGCAATTCCAATAGTCTTCATCATATAGTTAATTAAATCAACACAGCCTCTAAATTCCTCTTCTAATTGCTCTGGAGTTACAACCAAATGACCTTCTGAAATGGTAAACTGCCTAACACGAATTAAGCCGTGCATTTCGCCAGACGATTCATTTCTAAATAGTGTAGAGGTTTCTGCATAACGAATTGGCAAATCACGATAACTGTGCATTTTAACGTTATAAATTTGGAATTGGAATGGGCAAGTCATAGGACGTAGGGCAAAAACCTCGTCGTCCTTTTCTTCATCACCAAGAATAAACATACCATCTTTATAGTGCGACCAATGCCCAGAAATTTTATACAAATCACTTTTAGCCATTAGTGGCGTTTTTGTAAGAACATAGCCACGTCTTTCCTCTTCGTCCTCTACAAACCTTTGAAGTATCTGAATTATTTTAGCACCCTTTGGCATTAAAAGTGGCAAGCCTTGACCCACATATTCAGAGGTTGTAAACAGCTCAAGCTCACGTCCTAATTTGTTATGGTCACGTTTTTTTGCCTCTTCTATTTTAGCTAAATACTCGTCTAATTCCTCACGAGTAATAAAAGAAATACCGTATATTCTTTGTAGCATTTTATTTTTTTCGCTACCACGCCAATATGCACCAGTTACGCTAAGTAGCTTAAATGCTTTGATTTCTGATGTTTTTTCAACGTGAGGCCCTGCACATAAATCTGTAAACTCGCCTTGCTTGAAAAATGTTATTTTTTCATCAACTGCAAGCTCGTTTATTAGCTCAACCTTATAAGGCTCGTCCTTCATAAGCTCTAAAGCTTCATTTCTTGGAAGCTCGAACTTTTCTATGCGAAGTCCCTCTTTTGTAATCTTCTTAATTTCCTTTTCAATCTTTTTTAAATCCTCATTTGTTAGCGAGGTTGTTGTATCAAAATCATAATAAAAACCATTTTCAATAGATGGCCCAATTGCAAGCTTTACATCAGGGTAAAGACGTTTAACAGCCTGTGCCATTATATGAGAGGTAGTATGCCAAAATGCGCTTTTACCACCATTATCGAATATTTCCTTTTCCACTTTAATCAGCACCTTTCGATTATATTATTTAATTATAAGTTTTTAGCAATATTATGTCAAGTATTATTGAAAAAAATTGCCAATGGCATTAACCATTGGCAATTAGAAATCTTAATAGTTTGTTCTTTGCTTATAATGAGTATGAAGTAATTTATGTGATTTGTGTCCACAAGGCGCGCCCAAATAATCTTCATAAATCTTTTTAACAACTGGATTATTATGAGATTTTCTTAAAACCAATGACCTATCCTCATCATAAATTGCAGATGCACGAACAGCTTTTAAATCAATGTCCATCTTAGTTTTTGCATCAACTATTGGTTGTCCACCACCAGTAACACAGCCACCTTCACAGCCCATTATTTCAACAAATTCGTACTGCGCTTTTCCTGAGCGTATATTTTCAAGTAGTTGCCTTGCATTGCCAAGACCATTTGCAACAGCAAGCCTAATCTTTTTGCCTGCAACCTCAACAGTTGCTTCTTTGATACCTGCTGTACCACGAATATCGCTATATTCTATTTCCTCGATATCTTGACCAGTTAATATATCTGCAACTGTTCTAAGCGCCGCTTCCATAACTCCACCAGTAGCACCAAATATTACAGCAGCACCACTTGCGGCGCCGAATGGATCGTCAAATTGCTCGTCTTCAAGCTTTGCAAAATCAATACCTGCTTGTTTAATCATACGGGCAAGCTCACGAGTTGTTATAACAGTATCAACATCAGGATAACCTGTTCCAGATAATTCTTCCCTGCCTGCTTCAAATTTCTTTGCAGTACATGGCATAACCGAAACAACATAAATATCCTTAGGGTCTATGCCCTTTTTCTCAGCATAATATGATTTTAATAGCGCACCAAACATTTCGTGAGGTGATTTTGCAGTTGAAAGGTTATCTAAAAAGTCTGGGAAGTTATGCTCACAAAACTTAACCCAACCTGGACTACATGAAGTTATAAGAGGCAGATTTTCGCCCTTTTCAAGACGACCTAAAAGCTCTGTTCCCTCTTCCATAATTGTAAAATCAGCGGCAGTATCTGTGTCATAAACTCCGTCAAAGTTCATTAGTTTAAGCGCTGCTGCCATTTTGCCTGTTACACGAGTACCAATTGGAAACCCGAATTCCTCACCAAGAGCAATACGAACAGCAGGTGCAGTTTGAACAACAACGTGTTTTGTAGTATCAGCAATCGATGACCAAACTTTATCCGTATCATCTTTTTCACGAAGTGCGCCAACAGGGCAAGCTACGATACATTGACCACAATTTACGCAAGGTGTTTCACTTAATGATTTATCAAATGCACAACCAATGATTGTGTTAAAGCCTCTTTCAACTGTATCAATAACCGAAACTGTTTGAACGTCCCTACAAACGCTTACGCAACGACGACAAAGGATACATTTGTTTGGGTCACGCACGATTGATGGGGATAAATCGTCTACTGGATAGTCTGGATTTTCACCCTCAAAACGTATGTCAGTGATTCCTAATTCCTCCGAAACCTTTTGAAGCTCACAATTGCGATTACGCACGCAGGTAAGACACTTTTTATCGTGATTTGAAAGGATAAGCTCTAAGGTTACCTTTCGTGATTCACGAACGGTAGGTGTATTAGTATACACCTCCAAGCCCTCCGATACAGGGTACACACAGGCAGCCTGCAACGCACGAGCGCCCTTGATTTCAACGATACACATACGACAAGAGCCGACTTCGTTTATATCTTTTAAAAAACAAAGGGTTGGAATATCAATATTAACCATACGGGCAGCTTCTAATATAGTAGTACCCTCTGGGACAGTAACTTGTTTATCATTTATTTTTAAATTTATCATATCCAATTCTAACAACTCCTTTCTTGATTATTTTTTTGAAATTGCTTTAAATGGACATTTGCCTTCACAAACACCACATTTAATACATTTATCTTGGTGAATTACATACGTTTTTTTAGGTTCGCCTGTGATTGCATCAACAGGACAATTTTTAGCACATATATTACAGCCCTTACATTTTTCTTCACTTATTGTATATTGCAATAAGTCTTTACACACGCCAGCAGGACACTTTTTATCAATAACGTGCGCCATATATTCATCTTCAAAATATTTAAGTGTTGAAAGAATTGGGTTTGGAGCAGTTTGACCTAAACCACAAAGTGATGATACTTTAATGCTGTTACAAAGTATTTTAAGGTTATCAATATCTTTCATTGTTCCTTTGCCAGATGTTATTTTTTCAAGAATTTCAAGCATTCTTTTTGTACCAATTCTACAAGGTGCACATTTGCCACAGGATTCATCAACTGTAAATTCTAAGAAGAACTTAGCAATATCAACCATACAGGAATCTTCATCCATAACGATTAGACCACCAGAACCCATCATAGAACCAATGCTAATTAGCGAATCATAATCGATTTGTATATCCATAAGCGAGGCAGGAATACAGCCACCAGATGGGCCTCCTGTTTGCGCTGCCTTGAACTTCTTGCCATTAGGGATACCACCACCGATTTCTTCTATGATTTCACGAAGGGTTGTACCCATTGGAACTTCAACAAGACCAGTGTTATTTATTTTACCTCCAAGCGCAAAAACCTTTGTACCCTTGCTTTTTTCTGTACCAATTTTGCTAAATGCTTCAGCACCCATTAGAATGATTTGTGGAATATTTGCATAGGTTTCAACATTATTTAATATCGTTGGTTTACCCCATAGGCCTTTAACTGCTGGGAAAGGTGGACGAGGCCTTGGTTCACCACGTTTACCCTCGATTGATGTCATAAGGGCTGTTTCTTCACCACAAACAAATGCACCAGCGCCAAGACGAATTTCAAGGTCGAAATTAAAGCCTGTACCAAATATATTTTCACCTAAAAGTCCATATTCTTTTGCTTGCTCAATAGCAATTTTCAAACGGTTTACTGCGATAGGATATTCAGCTCTGATATAAACATAGCCTTGGTCAGAACCAATTGCATAACCTGCAATAGCCATTGCCTCAATTACAGAGTGAGGGTCACCCTCTAAAACGCTTCTATCCATAAATGCGCCTGGGTCACCTTCATCTGCATTACAACCAACATATTTTTGACCTTGTGGCTGTTTTGCGGCAAAATCCCACTTCAAGCCTGTTGGGAAGCCACCGCCCCCACGGCCACGAAGACCAGATTTTTTCATTTCATCAATAACGCCCTCAGGTGTCATTTCTGTAAGCACCTTACCTAATGCCTTGTAGCCATCAAATGCTATATATTCATCAATATTTTCAGGGTCAATAACGCCACAATTACGAAGAGCTATTCTAAGCTGTTTCTTATAAAAATCAACCTCATTTAAAGATTTAATGTTTTTATCTGCTTCTATTGTTTCCTCATATAATAAATGCTTAACAATTCTACCTTTAAGCAAATGCTCTGTAACTATTTCTTCAACGTGCTTTGGTTCAATCATACTATAAAAAGCGCCCTCTGGATATACAATTACAATTGGACCCAGCGCACAAAGACCAAAACAACCAGTTCTAACAACCTTAACCTCGTTCTCGATACCAGCTTTTTTAAGTTGCACTTCAAATTCTGTTAAAATTTTCTCGCCGCCAGACGATGTGCAGCCTGTTCCGCCACAAACGAGAATATGAGATCTCACTAAATTCATCTCTTTTACCTCCCTGTTTTATAAATTATCTCTCTGTTGCACCAATCGTGAATTGACTAATTGGTCTATTATTTATAACGTGCTCGCTAATAATTCTAACAGCTTTTTCCTCATCAACTTTTACATAGGTTGTCTTTTCTTGACCAGGAACAAAAACCTCAATAATTGGCTCTAAACGGCACATTCCAATACAGCCAGTTTGTGAAACGACAACATTTTGTATATTTCTTTTAGAAATTTCTTCAACAAGTGCATTTAAAACAGTGCGAGCACCAGCTGCGATACCACAAGTTGCCATACCAACTACAATACGAACACCGTCTTCTCTGTCTTTGCGAAGGTTAATACTTCCTAATGTTTTGTTTCTTATAGCTTCAAGTTCTGCTAAGCTTTTCATTATTGATTACCTCCTAAATTATTATTCAATTCTTCAATTCCACTATTTATATATTCTTTCATCCATAAAATAACTTCCAATGTATCAATTGGCGCACCAGATAAAATTTCTTTTATTTGGCGAGTGTCAAGCTCAAAAGTGCCACCATTAAGATTGTATTTGTAAGCAAAATCAACGGTGGGGTTAACAAAAATAAGTGTAGCTATTGTTTCAGCTATATTACCAAGTGGCTGTCTATCAATATGGTTATGTGAAAAATGCGCATTAACAATTGTTCCAACACCGAACTCCGAAGTAATTTCAAAGCTACCATCACACGATATTGCGGCGCTTTCAAAAAGGGAAATTCCCATACCAACACCTCTTGTTGTTCGAGTTGTAATAAATGGGTCACGCACTTTTTTTAAAAATTCCCTGCTCATTCCTTTTCCATTATCAGAAATAGAAATTGAAAATGCATTCGCCAAAATATCTTCTAATACAACTATTTCGACAAGATTTGCACCAGCTGTGATTGAATTTTGTGCAATATCTAAAATATGTAATGAAAGCTCCTTCATTACAAGTTTTTATATTTTTGCAGGATGTCGTCAATATCTTCTAATACAAGTCTACCGTAAACATCATCATTTATTGTAAGAACAGGTGCTAAGCCACAAGCTCCAATACAACGAGTTGCATCAAGTGAATACTTACCATCCTCAGAGCACTCGCCAACCTCTAAACCTAAACGGTCTTTAATTTTGTCGATGATAGCGCCTGCACCCTTAACATAGCACGCTGTACCAAGACAAACCCCTATTTTATATTTACCTTTTGGTGTAAGAGTAAATTGTGTGTAAAATGTTACAACACCATATACTTCTGATAACGGAACATTAAGCCCCTCTGCAACCATTTTTTGTACTTCCATTGGTAAATAACCATAAATTTCTTGAACGCCATGAAGCACAGGAATTAATGCACCACGGGTATCCTTGTATTTTTCGATAACCTCGTATAGCTCTACTTCCTGTTCCTTTGTGCCAGCAAACGGTATCGTTTTTTCTTTAGCCATTACTGTACCTCCCGCTAATTTTTTTGAGTATTTTTTAGCAAATCACAAACTCGTTAAAATTATAACACATTAAATTAAAAAAATCTACCCTATTTGTTAAAAAAAACACAAATTATTATATAAACTTTTTTAAAATCTCTTGTATGCTGATATTATCTACTTCAATAAAGTTAATTTTTTCAGATATATCGCCCAAATAATGTGCGTCAGAATTACGAATTACTAAATATTTTTGTGAAAAAGATAGATTTTTTAAATATTCTTCAACATCTTCTGTTTTCTTAGAAATTTCAACAGTAGAAACATTTAATTCATCTGGAATAAAACCTAAATTAGATAAAATGCTATATGAATATCTGTCAATATGTGCAGGAATTGCAACACCGCCACAATTTCGCACAAGTGAAAAAACGTCGTTAATGCTTAGCGACGTTGCA
>CAYVWT010000043.1:9709-12415 GCA_964455565.1 uncultured Clostridiaceae bacterium
TAAGCATTTGCTCTTCTTTTCCAACAACATTATCATTTTCATCTATAATGATTTGCTCACCAAAAATATTTTCTTTATTCATAATTTGTGGTAGGTGCGCTTTTATTATTTTTTCAGCCCTTTCGGCAAGCTCAACAGTTGGGAAAAGTGATAATATATGAACCTCTTCCTTAGTTTCAATTTCCATACCTGCTATTACTGTTATCCCTAATTCCTCGCCAACTTTAATTGCTGCACGAACATTCCTCGTAGAATTATGGTCGGTTATTGCAATCGCATTAAGCCCTTTAAGCTTTGCCATATTTACAATGTTATTTGGTGTCATATCATTATCGCAACATGGCGAAAGGGCAGAGTGAATGTGTAAATCGTAATAGCATTTCATAATAATTTATTTATGTAGGTGGCTAATTCAAAACTGTTTTTTGAAGAGCCAAGAATAATAACATCCTGCATATTTGCCTTTTTAATTGTAGCTTCATCAACGATTATTTCCTCGGGAATAATAATGCACGAAACCTCAGTTAGGGTTGCAACAGCAACAATATTTATATTTGTTTGTACTGTAATCCAAATATTATCCCTCTGCGCCTTGGACATAACCCAGCTTAGTAGGTCACCAATATAACAGCCGGCAACCTCTTTATCGTCAAAATCATTTTGTGTTATTATTTTTAAATCTAACTTTTGAACTACTTCATTTAGCTTCATTATCATTCTCCCTTGAACTTCCTTGTCCCCAAGCCATGCTTTCAAGCTGTACCATTTCTTTTGCAAGCTCTGTAACACGTTCACGAAGCTTGAAAACGCAATCAGTTTCTTTTGCGTAGCCACGAACAATATCTTCTGCTAATGCGTGGCAAGACGGTGCCCCACACGAGCCACAATCTAACTTTGGCAATTGTTCGCTAATTTCCTCCATATGCTTCATTTTTTCCATTGCTATTAGCATATCATCATCAAGGTTTAGCACTGGTGCAAATTTCATTGGCATATTCCACTTTGCTACATCAATCGGCACTTGTTCCCAAGAGTAATCGGACTTTGTTAGAACCGTATTTACTAATATATTAGCAATTCTTGTTCGTGCAACAAATGGGTTTTCAACAGTAAGTGGGCCACCAATACAGCCACCAACGCAGGCAGAGGCTTCAACAAAATCAATATTATCTAAGCGTTCACCCTCTAATTCCTCTAATATCTTAATTACATTGTGAATACCATCAACCGCAATATAATTTTCTGTTTTTAAACTGGCTGTTTCCCCACCATTTTTTGCCCAAACAATTCCCTCTAAGCTTGAATGAGCAAGGCTTTCAACCTTATCAATTTTTTTCATAACTGGCAACAATTTTCGATATATTTCGCTCATCGCAATAGAGCCATCAATTAATGAGCTTTCAACCCCAATTGGTGCGTATGAGCAAGTAACCTTTGCTGCACAAGGTGTAATGAAAAATATCCCAATATCATTTGGGTTTAATTTTGTTTCAATAATTGCTTTTTCCTTTGCGAAATATGCAGCAATTTCGATTGGCGCTAAAAGTGGCACTACATTTGGTATAAGGTCTGGAAAGCGCACCCGAATAAGGCGCACAACAGCAGGGCAAGCAGAGCTTATTGCTGGAGATGGTAATAACCCCTCTGATATTAGCTGCTTTGTTACACTGGTAACAAACTCTGCGGCTTGCGAAACCTCAAAAACATCATCAAAGCCTAACTTTTTTAAACCAGTTAAAATTAAATTAATATCAGGTTTGTTTTTAAATTGCATATATAAAGATGGTGCTGGTAGTGCAATTTTATATTTATATTTAAAAATTTCGTCAAAATCGTCTGTAATTGCCAATTTTGCATGATATGGGCATACTCTGATACACTCTCCACAATCAATGCAGCGCTCTTTTATTATTTTAGCCTTTCCGTTCCGAACACGAATTGCCTCGGTTGGGCAACGCTTTATACAATTAGTGCAACCCTTGCATTTACTTTCGTCAAGAGTTACTGAATGAAAATACTTTGCCATATCATCACCGCCTTGGTCAATTATTGAATAAACACTACCATTTCAATTGTTGTTCCAACACCAACAGTTGAAGATATATTCAAAACATCTGTGTAATTTTTCATATTAGGAAGCCCCATACCTGCCCCAAAGCCGAGGTCACGGATTTCCTTAGTCGCAGTAGAATACCCCTCCTGCATAGCAAGTGGAATGTTTTCAATCCCAGGGCCATCGTCTACTAGAACAACCCTAATACTTTCGGGGGAAACTTCCACATCAACATAACCACCATTTGCGTGTATAACTGAATTTATTTCAGCTTCATACATAGCAATTGCAACTTTTCTTATTATTTCTGGGCTAACACCAAGCTGTTTTAAAACTCTTTTAACCGAGCTTGAAGCCTCCCCTGCAATAGAAAAATCCTTGCCGTCAATGTCATAATGAAGCGACATTTTTTTATCCATTACTACTTATTCCCCCTTGCAAATAAGACCATTTTTATAAAGCATACCACAGGCAACATAAAGAGGATGATCAGTAGTTAGCAATATTAAATTGCGCTCTTTTGCAAGCTGAATAATATCATCGCTCGGTTTTTTCCCCCTAACAAAACAGATAGCGCAAATATCCATCATTTCTGCTTATGTGTGTCCGGATGCGGTCTGGGTCTATTGGACCAACGACATCAATCACTGGAA
>CAYVWT010000044.1:0-12346 GCA_964455565.1 uncultured Clostridiaceae bacterium
CATTTTGTTTAAGTAGCCTGTATAATAATGCAGCTGCTTCTTCTCTTTTTATTGTGTCTTCTGCTCCTACACCACCCATTTCATAGCCATACAAATACGCACAATCAAAGGTAAGGCGTACAGGTTTCTTTTCAGGAATTGGTATAGGTGTAGCTGTTGGTTCAGGTGTTACTGTTGGCTCTGGGGTAGGTGTTGGAGTAGGTGTTGGTGTTGCTACTGGTGCTGGCTTCTTTATTTCTTTGTTTATTGCACTATAAGCCAAGGTATAAGGCGAATTATCCCATAATGTTGAATACGCCTCTGCTGCTGCTAATGTTTCGAAATATACTGTAAAAACTTCATTTTTAGTTGTAGCATTATTAGTTGCACTTACTATTACTTTATAGTTATATATTGTATCTGCTTTTACATTTGCTATTACATCTGGGCTAACTTGTTGTGAAAAAATAGGTAATGTTTCCACTTGATTAGCAGGTGTCATATTTAAGAATGTGATACCGTCGCAACCACGAACCGCTGCTGCAGTTCCTGTATAAATGGATATTCCACCCCAAGCATTGTTTTGTGTAACAACGTTATCTAAAACAATGTTGTTAGAATCTGTCAGTGACACACCGGTACCTGCTGTTGTCCCTTTAACAGTTACATTTTTAATTGTGGAATTGTTAACACCGTTAAGGTCAAGACCTGTTTTTTTAGAATTTGTTATATTGATATTTTCGATTGTTACGTTTTGAATAGATGCACCACTATTTTTAATTTGCGGTTTTAATGCATAATGCTTTGAATTTATTAGGTTAAGGTTTTTAAAAATTACGTCATCTGATTGAATACTAAAACCCCAAGTTGCAGTTGGGAATGTGCCAAGGTCTACTGTTGGGTAAACTCCCTGTGCATCTGCAATACCCTCTACCGTAGATGGTGCTTGCACATAAAAGGTTGATGTTGTTTTAATATTCCCTAATATTTTTACATTTACCTGTTTGCTCATAAGTATTTGACCTGTGTATGTACCTGCCATAATTTTAATGGTATTACCTGCTACCGAAGCTGTAATTGCATTTTGAACTGTATCAAATGCACTAGTTCCAAATATTGCTGTTTCGTTATTTACAGTTACTGTTGCTCCCTTTACAGTGCCCTTTAAAGCTGAACTTACATAAAGAGTGCCAGCAGTAACAGGAGGAATAGCAACTGCTGCGAAGGTTAATTGTTGCAACCCTAAGAGTGATAAAACCAGTACCATTAAAAAAATGCTTCTGAAAAACTTGTTCATTTTTAAATCTCCTTTAAATTATGTATTTTTGTTTTTTTAAACACAATTATATGCTTTTTTGAGTACAAAAAAGCCGTTCATATACCTAATACGAAGATTTCTCGACATAAAAATGGTTAATAAACGGCAGCTGGCTGTCATATCCTTTCGGACTTAGACCCTATAGCTTTGTGCAATTACCTTTCAGCAATTATACTTTTTACGATTGTTATATTTACATAATATAATAAATTTTTACAATTGTCAACACTTTTTTTATTTCAATTTTACCCACTTTAGGCTAAGTGAATTTGCAACAACTGAAACAGAGCTTAGTGCCATTGCTCCCCCTGCAATAATTGGGTTTAAAAGCCCAAAAGCTGCAAAAGGGATACCAATAATGTTATATACAAATGCCCAAAATAGATTCATTTTAATTTTATTGATTGTTTTCCTTGAAAGCCTAATAGCCATAGGAATAGTTTTCAAATTTCCACTCATCAAGGTTACATCTGCCGCCTCTATTGCAACATCTGTACCTGTGCCTATTGCCATACCAATATTTGCAGTTGCAAGCGCAGGTGCATCGTTTATACCATCACCAACCATTGCTACAATTTTGCCACCATCTTGCAGTTTTTTCACCTCTTGAGCCTTGTTTTCTGGCAATACTTCGGCAAGCACATTTGTAATACCAACCTGTTTTGCTATTGCATTTGCAGTACGCCTGTTATCACCTGTTATCATATACACTTCAATACCCATTTTTGAAAGCTCTGCAATAGCCTCCTTAGAATTTTCTTTTAATGTATCTGCAACAGCTATTATAGAACTAAATTTTCCGTCAATCGCCATTAGCATAGCAGTTTTTCCCTCGTCCTCTAACTTCTCTATTTCACCCTCGAAATTTTCAAAGCTTATGCTATTTTCGTTCATCAACCGTCTTGTTCCTATTAACACCTTTCTATTTTCAATTTCAACTGCCACACCTTGACCAATAATGGCTTTAAAATCTGTTGGGTCTTTTACAGCTTCAAATTTAGCCTTCCCACTTTCGTATATTGCCACGCCAAGCGGATGTTCGGACTTTTTCTCTGCAATGGCTGCAAAATTCAGAATTTCATCTTGATTAAAACCTGAAAAACACATAATGTCGGTTACATCTGGCTTTCCCTTTGTTATTGTGCCTGTTTTATCAAGTACAATTGCATTTACCTTGTATACAGTTTCAAGGTGCTCGCCACCCTTGAATAGAATGCCATTTTCTGCACCAATGCCCGTTCCAACCATAATTGCTGTTGGTGTTGCAAGCCCTAACGCACAGGGGCAGGCTATTACAAGCACAGAAACGGCGCTAATAATTGCCATAGTTATGTCATTACCATTGCTAACACCAAAATACCAAGTTAAAAAGGTTAAAAAAGCTATTCCTATTACAACAGGTACAAACACACCTGAAACCCTATCTGCTATTTTTTGAATAGGGGCTTTCGAGCCTTGTGCATCCTCAACCATTTTAATAATTTGTGCAAGTGCAGTATCCTTGCCAACCTTTGTTGCTTTAAATTTAAAAGCTCCAAATTTATTTATTGTTGCGCCGATTACATTATCCCCTACCTTTTTTTCAACTGGCAAGCTTTCTCCTGTTAGCATAGCTTCGTCTATTGACGAATTCCCATCAATTATTATGCCATCAACTGGAATTTTTTCACCTGGGCGAACAATTACAACATCACCCTTTTCAACGTCTTCAATTAGAACATCTACCTCGTTGCCATCTCTTTCAACTCTTGCAGTTTTCGCCTGCAAGCCCATTAGTTTTTTTATTGCCTCGCTGGTTTTTCCCTTTGCAACTGCTTCAAGATATTTGCCAAGCAAAATAAGAGTTATGATAACAGCCGATGCCTCAAAATATAAATTTTTCATAATACCAGCTTGCGTAGTCTGAAAAAATGCATTGTAAACACTGAAAAAATAAGCAGCAGACGTGCCCATTGCAACCAATACGTCCATATTTGAACTTTTTGATTTTAAAGCATAATACGCATTTTTGTAAAACCTAAAACCAATAATAAATTGTACAGGCGTTGCAATTATTAGCTGAAAATATTCGTTATGCAAAAATGGTACATCAATTTTAAGCAAATAAAGTATCATTGCAATAATTAGTGGAGAGCTAAGTGTAGCTGAAATAAAAAGTGTCCTCCTAAGGCTTGCTATCTCTTTTTCACGCTCTTCCTTGTCGGTATCTCGGCTTTGTTCATCTACATTCTCGGCGCCATAGCCAATCGCTTCAACAATCTTTATTATCTCTGACGATTTAAGCTTTGAAGCATCATATTCAATAGTTGCCTTATTTGTTGCCAAATTAACCGTGGCAATTTCAATTCCGTCTTCCTTATTAAGCCTTTTTTCAACTCGTGCAGAACACGCCGCACAAGACATTCCTGTTATTTTAAATGTTTCTTTAACGCTCATCTAAACACTTCCTTATTTTAAACAGAATTATATATCTTATTTGAATTATATCAATAATTTTATAAAATAACAACAGAAAATATATAACTTAGCGCATAAAGTAATTATGAATAGGCAAATAATAAAACATACTACATTTATGAAAGGCAAATGGTACTTATTATGACACATTCACAAGAAGTTAGTGCTTCGCCACCATTACCAAAGGAAAAGTTTGATGAGCTTGGTGCTTTTATAGATAATTTAGAAACCAGCCAAGGTGCTTTAATTGAAATACTTCATAGGGCACAAAAAATATTTGGCTATCTGCCACGAGATGTTCAGCTATATGTTTCAAGAAAATTAGAGATTGCAGGAGCAGAGGTTTTCGGTGTTGTAAGCTTTTATTCCTACTTTACTACAACGCCACGGGGAAAACACACGATTAACGTATGTATGGGTACTGCTTGCTTTGTAAGAGGCTCAGATAAAATCATAAGTGCGTTTAAAGAAAATTTGGGCATAGAATCAGGCGAAACCACAAAAGATAATATGTTTTCCTTAAAGGATATACGTTGTATTGGTGCGTGTGGATTGGCTCCTGTTGTAATGGTTGACGATAAGGTATTCGGGCGTGTTATGGAAGCCGATGTTGGCGAAATTATCAATTCTTATAGAGAAAAAGAGGTGTAAAATGCATATACAATCACCAGATGAGTTAGTTAAAATAAAGGAAACCCTACAAAGAGAAAAATCCTCAGCAGAACAAATAAAAATACTAATTGGAATGGCAACCTGTGGAATTTCCTCCGGTGCAAGAAAAACCTTAAATGCCTTTAATGATGAATTTATCAAACAAAACATAGATAATGTTAAGATTACTACGGTTGGGTGCCTCGGATATTGTCACTCAGAGCCAACAGTACAAATAAATATACCTAATCAAAAACCGATATTTTATGGTAACGTAAAAAAAGAAAATGTAAATGAAATTATAGAAAGCCACATAAAAGGTGGAAAACCAGTTGAAAAATTAATTATGAATGTAGATTTTGGTAAATATTCTCCCACAGAAAGCGAGCACAGAGAGAAAAAACAATATCGCATTGCACTTAGAAATTGTGGACTAATTAACCCAGAGGACATTTATGAATACATCTCCGTGGATGGCTATGGCGCATTAGGAAAAGTTCTAACAGAAATGTCAAGAGATGATGTTATTGATGAAATTAAGAAGTCTGGACTTCGTGGGCGTGGTGGTGGTGGCTTTCCAACAGGGCTTAAATGGGAAATTACAAAAAAACAAGAAGGCGAAAAGAAGTTTATTATTTGTAATGCGGACGAGGGTGACCCTGGCGCTTTTATGGATAGAAGCATTTTAGAGGGCGACCCACAAAGTGTATTAGAAGCTATGGCTATTGGTGGCTATGCAATTGGTGCAAAAAAAGGCATTATTTATATTCGTGCAGAGTATCCGCTTGCTATATCAAGGCTTACAAATGCTATTAACCAAGCAAGAGAGCTTGGACTTTTAGGCGAAAATATTTTTGGTACTGACTTTAGCTTTGATATTAGCTTAAAATATGGCGCTGGTGCTTTTGTGTGTGGCGAGGAAACAGCACTTATAAATTCATGCGAGGGCAAGCGTGGCGAACCAAATTATAAGCCCCCTTACCCAGCCGAAGAGGGCTATTGGGGTTATCCAACCTGTGTTAATAATGTTGAAACCTTTGCAAATATAACGCCCATTATAACAAATGGCTCTGGCTGGTTTTCATCAATTGGAACCGAAAAAAGCAAGGGTACAAAGGTTTTCGCCTTAGCAGGAAAGGTAAAAAATGTTGGACTTGCTGAAATTCCTTTTGGTGTAACTTTTAGAGAAATCATTTTCGACATTGGCGGTGGAATTCAAGATGGTCATAAGTTCAAGGCAGTTCAAACAGGAGGGCCATCCGGTGGTGTTATAACAGAGCGAGATTTGGACACCCCAATAGATTATGAAAACCTAATTGCCATAGGCTCTATGATGGGTTCTGGTGGTATGATTGTTATGGACGAGCGGGATAATATGGTGAATATTGCAAAATTTTATATGCAGTTTTCTATGGATGAATCGTGTGGTAGGTGTACACCTTGCAGAATTGGCACAAAAAGGCTATATGAACTGCTAAACAAAATAACAAGCAAAAAGGCTACAATGGCTGATTTGGAAGCATTAAAACAGCTTAGCTTTATGGTAAAGGAAGGCTCATTATGTGGACTTGGGCAAACTGCCCCTAATCCTGTTATCAGCACATTAAAGGATTTTTGGGACGAATACCTTGCATTTGTTAAAGATAGCGGCACACCTCTCGGCGATGATAAAGGAGTTAAATCATAATTATGAAATCAAATAATATGCTACACATTAAAATTAACCATCAAGACCTTTATGTTCCAACTGGTATTACTATATTAGAAACAGCGATACAAGCAGGTGTTAAAATACCTACGCTGTGTCATCTTGATTTGCACGATATAAAAATGGTCAACAAAACTGCCTCTTGCAGAGTGTGTATGGTGGAGCTTGTCGATAGCAAAACGAATAGAAATAAGCTTGTTCCAGCCTGCGTAACAACCGTAAGTGACGGTATGGAGGTGCTTACCCACACCACAAAGGCGATTAACGCAAGGCGAATGTCAGTCGAGCTTTTATTATCTAATCATCCAAATGAATGCTTTACCTGTCCTAAAAATACAGAATGTGAGCTGCAATCCTTAGCAGCAGAATTAGGAATTAGGCATATTCGCTTTGAAGGCGAAAAAATGGATTATCCCATTGATGCATCAAGTGATGCTATCGTAAAAAATTCAGATAAATGTATATATTGTAGACGATGCGAAACTATGTGTAATACCGTTCAAACCTGTGGTATTCTTTCGGGAATAGGGCGTGGTTTTGAGGCATTTGTTGGTCCTGCCTTTAATATTCCTATGGTGGAATCCTCCTGTACATACTGTGGGCAGTGTGTACAGGTTTGCCCTACTGCTGCGCTTACAGAGGTTAACCATACAAATAGAGTTTGGGAAGCATTAAATAACTCGGATAAGCACGTTATTGTTCAAACTGCTCCTGCAATTCGTGTTGCAATTGGGGAGTTATTTGATATGGAGCCTGGAACCATTGTAACTGGAAAGCTTGTAACAGCCTTAAAAAGAATGGGCTTTGCACAGGTTTTCGATACAGATTTTGGCGCCGACCTTACCATTATGGAGGAAGCCTCTGAAATTATATATCGTTTAAATAATGATAAGACTCTACCAATACTCACAAGCTGTTGCCCTGCATGGGTCAAATTTATAGAGCATCAATTCCCCGAGCTTTTAGAGGTGCCATCAACCTGCAAATCACCACATATTATGTTTGGTACAATAGCAAAAACCTATTATGCAGAAAAAAATGGCATTGACCCAGACAAAATTGTTGTCGTTTCTGTTATGCCTTGTATTGCTAAAAAAGCCGAGGCAAAACGCCCAGAGCTTACGAAGGACGAGCGTAATAATGTTGATATTGTTGTGACTACTCGTGAGCTTGCACGAATGATTAAAGAGGCAGGAATAAATTTTGCAAACCTACCAGATAGTGAATATGACAAGCCACTTGGCGAAACAACTGGTGCATCTGTTATTTTCGGCACAACAGGTGGGGTTATTGAAGCGGCACTTCGTACAGCTTCCGAATGGATTACTGGCAAAGAACTTGAAAATATTGATTTTGAAAATTTAAGAGGCTCGAATGGTCTTAGAAAGGCAACAGTGAAAATTGGAGATAGAGAGCTTTTAATTGGCATTGCAAGTGGGCTTGGCAACGCTCGTGAGCTGCTTGAAGAAATTCGAGATGGAAAAACAAAATATGATGCAATTGAAATTATGGCTTGCCCTGGTGGCTGCGTAGCAGGAGGTGGTCAACCGTATCACCATGGAAATTATGAAATAATAAAAAAGCGTCAGCAAGCTATTTATGAAGAGGATAAAAACAAAGCTATTAGAAAATCCCACGAGAATACGGAAATTATTAAATTGTACAAAGAATATATTGGTGAGCCTTTTGGCGAAACTGCACATAGATTACTTCACACACATTATGAAGAGCGGGAAAGAATTTAACAAAAAAACGCAAATGCTTCGTTTGTAAGCATTTGCGAAAATATAAGCAGGTTATTTAATGCCAGCAAAAAGCATAGCGGCACCAATTATTCCTGCATCATTACCGAGTGTTGCACGCTCTACTTTTGGCACAAATGTGTATGCACCTGCATAGCTGTATTTTTTAACATATTCATTTAACGGTGTAAATAAATTTTCGCCCTCGTTTGCAACGCCACCACCTAAAAGAATAACTTCTGGGCGAAATATATTTGTTATGTCTACTAAAAATTCTCCAACATATTTTATATATGTATTTACAACATTTTGTGAAGCAGCATCACCTTTTTTTGCAGCATCAAACGCTGTCCTACCGTCAGTATTATCTAAATTTCCATTTACCATTTCATTCATTAAAGATTCTGGATTGTTAGATATTGCCGTCTTGGTTTGACGTATCAAACCAGTAGCAGAGGCATATGCCTCAACACAACCATTTCTGCCACAAGTGCATTTCTCACCATCTAAAACAAGTAATGTATGCCCAATTTCTGCGCCAGCCGAATCTATACCCTCGTATATTTTGCCATCAATTATAATTCCGCCACCAACGCCAGTACCAAGCGTAACCATAACAACATTTTGCTTCCCCTTTGCTGCGCCTCCACAAACCTCACCTAATGCGGCACAATTTGCATCATTGCTTATGTAAATAGGTATATTAAGCTTTTCTTTCATTTTATCAACGATTGGAATGTTTTTAATAGGAATATTATTAGAATACACAATTACACCCCTTTGAGAGTCAATAGTTCCAGGGATACCAATTCCTATTGAGCTAACATCTGAAAGCTGAATGTTAGCGTCGGACACAACAAATTCAACTGTTTTAGCCATATCTGAGATTATTTCATCAAAATTTCTTGTAGCATTAGTTGGGACACTATTTCTTGAAATAATTTTACCATTTTCATCTACAAGCCCTGTTGCAATATTTGTTCCACCCAAATCTATTCCTATATTATACATTATTTACACCTTTCTATTTTAGCAAAAGCTATATTGGTAATATTATATCATATTTCGTATAATTCTTCAATATTTTTACGTAAAAAAAGATAATTTCAAAAAAACAGAAATTATCTTTTTAATTAAAATATGTTACTCTTATTTCTTAAAATTTTTATAAATATTTCCACAATTTCGGGATCAAACTGCGTTGACGAGCATGCCCTCAATTCTTCAATACCCTCATCAAAGGTTTTTGCAACGCCGTATGGTCTGTTTGATGTCATTGCATCAAAGCTGTCGGCAACAGTTAGAATTCTTGCAAGGTATGGTATATTATCCCCTAATAAATTTTCCGGATAGCCCTTTCCATCAAACCTTTCATGATGATAAAGAATAATAGGAATAGCATCAGCTAAAGATTTAACAGGGACAATAATCTCTACTCCAAATGTTGGATGCTGTTTTAGCAAAGCCCACTCCTCATTTGTAAGTGGCATTTTTTTATTTAATACTTCCTGTGGCATATTTATTTTGCCAATATCATGAAGATATGCACCATACTTTAACATTTTCTTGTCATAGGAGCTTAGGCTTAGCTCATCCGCAATAAGCCCACAATAAATTACAACTCTCTCAATGTGTCTATACGTATATCTATCTTTTGAATTAATTATACTAATTAGCGTTTTCATAGAGCTTATTATTTCAACATCATCACCATCTATGTCGTTCTTCAATTCCTCTAAGACTGAATGATATGTTTCTACTCTATTTCTGTGAAAACTTTTTGCTCTATATAATGCATCATCAGCATATTTTATAAGTTCTTCTTTGTTTTTAGCCTTTGATGGAAAAGAGGAAACTCCAATAGATACTGTGATTTTACTAATTTCCGGAAACTTATCAACAAATGCGCTTTCAATGTGTAGCCTTATTTTTTCTGCCAAAGCAACTGCTGTTAGTTCTGTTGTTTCGTTCATTAAAATTGTAAATTCCTCGCCACCATATCTTGCAGGTAAATAAAGCTCAGATGTGTAGCCTTTTAGTATATTACCTATTGCTTTAAGCACTTCATCTCCTTCTTGATGTCCATAAAGGTCATTAAAATACTTAAAGTAATCTATATCCATAAACAGCAAAGAAAGTGGTTCATTATTTTCTTTTGCTATTTTTATTTGCTCATTTAATGCTGCTTGAAAATACCCATGAGAATATAAGCCTGTTAAATCATCTGTTATTGCTATGTTTGCCATTTTTAGGCTATATTCCATCTCTACACTTCGATAATAGCCTATAA
Organism: uncultured Clostridiaceae bacterium; assembly: GCA_964455565.1. Classification (GTDB taxonomy): domain Bacteria; phylum Bacillota; class Clostridia; order Monoglobales; family Firm-18; genus CAYVWT01. Next base: position 10,146 of record CAYVWT010000044.1, read on the forward strand.
GCCATGTAGTCATTATGTAAACCCCACATAGCATTAAGTCAATCTGAAAATAAGGATTAGGTCTAATAGGAACTGCTATTAAATCAATAGCTAAAATTATAACAGAGCAAACAGAGCTTACGATAATACCATATGTAACACCATGCTGTATGGTAACCGAAATCATAATAAAAAGGAATATTATTTTATAAGGGCTAAGGTTCATACCAGTAAAAGTAACAAGCGCTGTATCAAGAATTAGAAAGAAAAGTACTTCTAAAACATCATATATCATTTGCTTTTTGGTTCCAAATGCAGAATTAATATATCTTTTACGGTAATATAAAACAAGGATAATTGAAAAAATAAATAAAATAACGAGTATAACACAAGATATTATGATTTGATATTGTTTTGCTGATAAATCAATGCCTAAAATACTATTATTTTTTAATACCAGTATTGGAATTTCAATAAATACGGCAATCACCAAAAATATTAGTGAAATTAATTTTGTGGTTATTACCAATTCTCCAATTTTAAGCTTCTGTTCATTATCAAAATGGTACAATAATCCCACCTACAATTTTTTGTCGATTTTTTGAAAATTGCAGGGGGGTATCCCCCCTGCTTTGAGGTTCTAACCAAGAATATTAGGCTCTTTTGGTTGATGACCTCCCCAGTGACAAGCGCCAACAGAGATAGCAGTAGCAACAAGAGTTAATATTGTTGCACCTACAGTAGCCAATAAAAATGTAAGCTTTTTCATTATTTTTCACCTCCCATTAAATTAATATATCTAAAGGGCAACTCCATTTTATTGATAGTCGTATGCCCCAAAGAAGTTAGTGTAAAGGCTTGCCATAAATACCCTGTACAAATTAAGGCTATGTAAGGCAATAGTGTCTTAGTTCTAAAATAGTAGCCAACTGCCAAAATAGCAATGCACATTATTGCATAAATATAAAGTGTTCTAATAGATTTTGCCTTTAATTCTTTAATTTTAGTTTCCTTTACAATAGGTTTGTTGGGAGAATCCTTTGGTGCAAGCTTTAAAACGATAAAATATGATATAACAAATGTTACAACTAAGTAAATAATAATTAGTGGAGTATTAAACCACATTTTTGAATTTTCTATTATTATTGCCAGACCAACCGATACTATTGCAAATATACTTGCGCACCTAACTGGAGTGGTTGCATGAGCTCCTCCAGAAGTTTTCCTAAACAAAGCCGATGCAAAAGATATAACAAGTGCTTGAAAAAAAACACCAAATATTGCGCCAAGAATCATTACCATACCAATTGCCAATACTGTATCAAGTAAAATATAAGCCCCATAAGCGATAATTTCTTGTTTGTTTTTATCCATACCTAAGGCTTTTGCTATATTTGAAGCTATATTATTAGATAGCTTTTCAAACAACATTATTATTTATCTCCTTATTTTTAATGCCGATTTTTGTATAATAAACAGTTAAGGCAACAGCAAAAAGTGCACAAAGAGGAATAAACCCAATCATTGCTCTTATTTGAGCATTAGTGTCTAATAACTCCATATTAAACTTAGACATTTCTAAGAATAAAAATGTTAACCACTCACAAGCATATGCGATAGAATAAGAAATCACCCCACATATAACAGAATAAATAACATTTGCCTTTCCCCAGTTAATTGCAATAACAACCATTACAATTAGCAAAATTAACGAGTGAACGCCAAAATTAACATACGGTCTTATTAAAAATGCTAAAACAGCATAAGTAATACTAGATAATATATATAACTTTTTTTCAATCTTAATATTTGCTAAGGTGAAAAACAAAAGAACAAAAGCAAAACCTTGTGGTATTCCTGTTAAAAAAAGTTCAAATAATTTTTGATCCCACATAAAAAAACACTTCCTTTTAGTTTTTTGTATTAATTTTAATAAACTATTCACAACAGTTTTTGGTAATAATTACATTTGCAATTACTTGTAAAGACTTAAAAATAAAACAGAATGGCATTTAGAAAACATAAAGATTATTCTTATAAAGAATATAAGGAATACAATTATATTACTATGAATTACTTGCATTGTCAACAATATTCGACAAAATATTTTAATAATATGGAAACTAACCAAAAGATTAACTAAAAAGCCAATTTTAGCTAAATATTTAAAGTTTCATTCATACTTCCCATTCTATAACCATTTATATCTATTGAAACATAAG
>CAYVWT010000045.1:0-1740 GCA_964455565.1 uncultured Clostridiaceae bacterium
CGTTCGCCTTTTTATAATTCTTGTAACTTTAAGATATTTATCTAAACGCATAATATTTTCCTCCCTATTTCAATAAATGAACATTTCTAAGCATTACTGCAAATTCCCTGCCATGTGGAAGCATTTCTATGTCCTCTTGCTTTATAGCCCCAACTAAAAGTATCATAAGTAAGTAAACAATTCCACCCAATGCAATCGCTGGCAAGGTTGCAAGCTTTACACCTATACCAGCACTAATCATTGAGTTAAATATGAATATAACAGCAATTGCCATTGCTCCTGCTGAAACAAGTGGCTTTACAAAGAAATCCTTAATACCAAATTTTGCACGGGTAATTTTTACTATCCAGAAAAAGTTCATACAAATTATTGAGAAGTAACAAACAAGTGTGCCAATTGGCGCTCCCTCAATATTTATCGACGGAACTGCTACAAGGTTATAATTTATTATAACTTTAATTATACCACCTATTAGCATATTTATTACTGGGATATTCATTTTGCCATAAGCTTGCAGAACTGCATTTGTTACAGAAAGCAAGGATACAAATAAGATGGCAAAAGCAAGCTTTTGAAGCAAAGAACCTGCTAAATCGCTTTTAAATAGTAATAACAAAATTGGCTCTGCTAATATTGACAAGCCTATTGCACACGGTATTGCAAAAAGCAAGGTTATTCTAATAGCACTCTCTGTAGTTTTTCGTGCAGTACTATCATCACCCCTTGCAATTGCACCAGCAATTGCAGGAACAATACTCATTGCAAGCGCTACAAATATTATAAGTGGCATATTAAAAAGTGTTACTGCATATCCAGAATATAGCCCATATAAGCTGTTTGCAAGCCCTTGATAAATTCCACCGGTGAATTGAGAGTAATCAATTAAACTTTTATATTTATCTATAAATTCAACGGGTACATTTGAAATAGATTGCAGCCTCTTCATTACTGTAACCATATCTATTACATTAGTTAAGCTTGCAACCGAAGCCCCAAATGTTATAGGCACAGCTATTAAAACAAGCTCTTTTGCAATTTGTTTGTATGACCTCATAGACTCTAAAGGTCTTGACACACGCTTTTTTTTATTTATCATATACATTATAAGTAGCGCAAAAAAGCTTAAAAAAGTTCCACAGGTTACACCGAAAACTGCACCTGCCGCCGCAAGCTCGATACTCTTATTTATTAGAAATGCTGCTAACATATATCCAATTACAAGCTTTCCAAGTGCCTCTATTACCTCTGAAATTGCTGTTGGATACATATTTTGATGCCCTTGAAAATATCCTCTAAAAGAAGACATTAAGGCTACACAAAGCACAGCTGGTGCTATTGCCATAATTCCCAAATATGCACGCTCATTACCAATCAACCTTGCAAAGCCTGTTGCGCCGAAGTAAAGCGCAGTGCTACCAATAATACCTACTATTGCAAGAAGTACTATTGCAACGGAAAAAATTCTGTCCGCCTCACGCTGTTTACCAATTGCAAGGCTTTCTGCTACCATTTTCGAAATAGCTGTTGGAAAACCAGCCGTTGCAACAACAAACATAAAAGTATACATTATATATGATGTATTAAAAAGCCCCATTCCATCAGGCTTAATGAGGTTTGCAAGAGGTATTTTAAAAACTGCGCCAATTACTTTAACCAATGCATTAGCACATACAAGTATAATCGCACCCTGCAAAAACGTTTGTTTTTTACTCCGTGTCATTAAATGCTCCCCCTTATTAG
>CAYVWT010000045.1:1750-12146 GCA_964455565.1 uncultured Clostridiaceae bacterium
ATACTGTGCCATAGCGAAAAAGTATATAGGTCATTTAAAAATAATTACGATTTTACCATATTTACTCAAAAATGCCAAGAAATATAATTCCAAAACTATTTTTCATTTATCTATTCCTTTTTGTCTTTTTTTTTGTTATAATGTATTGAAAACTAAAAAAAGAAAAGGGGATTTACTAATGAAGGGTTTAAAGGCTTACATAGCAGGTTTGGCAACAGGAGTATTATTTATATCAGTTCCTATTTTTGCTGATAGCTACACAAAAGCAATTGATGCACTTGTGAATTTCACAACAGTCAAGGTAAACGGTATTCAAGTTAGCAGTGATAACTACGTTGTAGACGGAAAAACCTATGTTTGGGTTCGTGATGTTGCAAATATGTTAGACAAAAAAACACTTTAAGACGAAAAAACAAACACAGTAAACATTGTTGATGAAAATTACTATGTTCCAACAGAAGCAGATTTAAAGCCTGTTGCAACTGTTAATGATTTAGAAATCCCTATTGCTCAATTTGTTTCAATGGCTAAGCAAGGAGACCAAACAAAACCGAAGGATGAAATTAAGAAAACTGCATTAGATAACTTAATTAGTATGAATGTAATTGTTTCTGAGGCATCCAAAATTGGAATTACCATAAATGATGACGTTATAAAAAAAGCAAATAGTAGTGTTGCAGAATCTCGCAAAAACTATGGTGAACAATTTATTCAGTACCTTACTAAAAACAAAATGAATGATGAAATGTTTGCTAAATTAATTGCTATGAATATTATTCAACAAGATTTCATCGCTAAGCAAAAAGAGATAAACTCAATTACAGACGAGCAAGCATTAGCCGCTTATAATGCAAACAAAGACAAATTTTTACAGGCAACAACCAAGCATATTCTTCTAAAAACAACTGACGAACAAGGCGCTCCTCTTTCAGAAGACAAATTAAAAGCAGTTAAAGCACAAGCAGATAAGCTTACAAAAGAATTGAAAAATGGTGCTAATTTTGATGAATATATGAAAAAATATTCAGAAGATACTGGTTCAAAGGATAAAATCGAAGGATTTGCAGTTACAAAAGGTCAAACAGTTCCAGAGTATGAAACCGCCGCTTTTGCACAAGATATAAATAAAATTTATGAACCTGTTAAAAGTCAGTTCGGATACCACATTGTTTTAGTTATAAAAAGGGGTACAATCCCATTTGAAAATGTTAAAGCTGAATGTTCTGACATTGCTTTTGGAGAATGGTATAAAAAACAAATTGAGATTTGGAAAACAAGTGCTACTATAAATATTGACAAAGCTATTTATGATGGTGTTAAATTAGATTAATTAGCAATCTTGATTTTCTTGCGACTCTCAAAATGAGAGTCGCTTTTTTATGCAAAAAAAGAAGCTTTCTATTTTTCCTCCCATATCTGGTATGACTGATGAAAAAATTGCACCAAACACAGGTTCCATAATAATAATTAATACTAATTTTCGTTTAAAATGCTATGAAAGTTTGTGTGATATTTTTTTGTTAGGAGAGCAAGACTGGGCGCAGGTTCTCGTCAATGGTTTGTCCATTGGCGATGGTTCTGCAACGAAGCATAGCGAAAAATTAACCACAAAATAAATAGCCATTTTAACGAGAATTAGTATAAAGCATCACGGGTTGGTGTGGTATGTTCCCGCACCACAGTTTGCACTAAAAATGCAAGAGCAGTACCGAGTATGCAGGTGTGCTTATTTAAAGATGATGGCTTCGGTATAGCTTGAAAAAATGGGGAAACTCAAAACTTTGCCTTATTGACTACACAAATCAAATGTAGTATAATATATTTGAAAGTATAAAAAAGTGGTGATTTAATGAGTGAACATAATAGACTATCTCCTGACGAGGCATTGAAATATTGCAATTTAGAAGCCAAAGGTCAATTAAAAATATTTATTGGATATGCTCCTGGTGTTGGAAAAACATTTGCTATGTTGAACGAGGGCAACAGGCGAAGAAAATACGGACGAGACGTAGTTATAGGGTATGTCGAGGCTCATGGCAGAGCTGAAACCGACCAAGAAATCAGAAACCTTGAAATTGTTCCGTATAAGAAAATTATTTACAATAATATTGAGATGTTTGAGCCGGATGTTGATGCTATTATCAAAAGAAAGCCTATAGCTGTTTTAATAGACGAGCTTGCACATACAAATTGCCCCGGAAGTAAAAACAAAAAAAGATATGAGGATGTCGAGGAGATTTTATGCAGTGGAATCAATGTAATTACAACCTTGAACATTCAGCATCTTGAAAGCTTAAATGATGTCGTTTTTTCAATTACCGGAATAAAGGTAAACGAAACCATTCCGGATTATATTGTTCAAAATGCTGATGAAATTGTTGTGGTTGACCTTACGCCCGATGCTTTGCAAAACAGATTAAAGCGTGGCAATATATACGATACATCCAAGATTCCGCAAGCCTTAAAAAACTTCTTCAGAAAAGGAAATTTGAATGCTTTAAGAGAGTTAACTTTGCGACAAACAGCTGAGGAAGTGGATGAAGACTTAAACGAATATATGAAAAAGGAAGGTATAACGGATAACTGGTGCACCGTTGAAAGGCTTATGGTGTGTATTAGCCCTAATCCTAATTCTAAAAAGTTAATAAGGCGTTGTGCAAGAATGGCTACACGGTTAAAATGTGAATGGCATGGTGTTAGCGTGGATTGTACGCATAGGTTTGCAAAGAAATTGTCGGAAGCTGAAAAGAGAGCTATTGAAATGCATTTTAAGTTGGCACAACAATTGGGCGGCGAAACTGTACTTCTTGAAGGCAAAAGCGTTTCCGATGAATTAGTAAAATGGGCAAACAGTAAACATATAACTCAAATTTTTATAGGTTACCCGAACAGAACATTTTTTGAAAAGCTTGTTAGGGGTTCTACTGTGGATAAGCTAATAAAATTAGCACAAGACATAGATATACATTTGATTTCAAATAGAAAATAGGGGCTGCACAGGCAACCCCTATTTTTCTATTTCAAACTTTTTTTAATTTCAATATTTGTTACAAGCACATTTACACGAAAAAAAAAAAAAACGTCTAAAAATCTACCTTCTGTATTTTTCTCAACAATTATCTTTAAATCAGATGGGCTAATTCCGGTTGCCTTTGAAATAGCAGGAATTTGAATTTCTGCCGATTTAGGACTTATATTTGGGTCAAGCCCTGAACCCGAGCTTGTTAGAAGGTCGGTTGGAATATCCTCTTTTTTAACCGTTGGATTTGCTTTTAAAAACTCATCAATGTCTTTTTTTACTCTTTCAGCCAATGCAGGATTTGATGGTGCAAGATTTGCAGAGCCTGATGCTACACCATTATAAGCGGTTTTTCCGTCCTTATCAGGAATTTTATCCTCCGATTTATAGGTGTTATAATTTACAGCCGACACTCTTCCGTGAAAAAATCTTGCATCCGTAAAGCTTTGCCCCAAAAGCTCCGAACCGACAACTTGACCGTTATACTTAATTTGGCTTCCGTTTGCTTGTTTATTAAAAACCAACTGGCTTATTCCCGTCATAGCGAGAGGGTAAATAATTCCGCACAAAAGGAATAGTACAAGGCTTACCATTGTTGCTCTTAATATTGTTTTCATTACTTTCCCTCCTTAACCTAAATTCAAAATCTTTAATAAAGGATATATTAAAATATCTATAAGCTTAATCCCTATAAACGGCACAATTACTCCGCCAAAACCATAGATAAACATATTTTTGGCAAGCATTGCTTCAGCACTCATAGGCTTATATTTAACGCCTCTCATAGCTATTGGGATAAGTGCGGGAATGATGATTGCATTAAATATTAATGCAGAAATAATCGCACTTTGCGGTGATGCAAGACCCATAACATTTAGTAAATTCATTTGCGGAATTGCGAGTGTAAACATAGCTGGGATAATTGCAAAATATTTTGCTATATCATTTGCAATACTAAATGTGGTCAAAGAACCCCTTGTAATTAAAAGTTGTTTTCCTATTTCCACAACCTCTATAATTTTTGTGGGGTCGGAGTCTAAGTCTATCATATTTGCAGCTTCTTTTGCGGCAGTTGTTCCGCTGTTCATTGCAAGACCGACATCTGCTTGTGCAAGAGCCGGTGCATCATTTGTTCCGTCCCCCGTCATAGCAACAAGCCTGCCTAACGCCTGTTCATCCTTGATTACTTTTATTTTATCCTCGGGCTTACATTCTGCAATGAAATCATCAACGCCGGCTTCCTTTGCAATGGTTTGAGCGGTTAATGGATTATCACCTGTGCACATTACAGTCCTTATTCCTATTTGCCTTAAGCGTTCAAATCTCGCTATAAGGCCCGGCTTAACTGTATCTTTAAGATATACAACACCGATAATTTCTTTATCTATACAAACAACAAGAGGTGTTCCACCAAGCTTTGAAATCCGTTCAACCTTTGCCGCCAAATCCTCGGGTATTGTGCCACCGAGCTGTAATATATGCTGTATAACAGAATCGGAAGCACCTTTTCTGATTTGAACACCATTTTTTATATTCAAACCGCTCATTCGTGTTTGGCTTGTAAATTCGATATTTTCAGCCGTTTGATATTCGCTTTTGTCAACATTTACTCCTAACTTTTCAGCCAATTCAACAATAGAGCGTCCTTCGGGAGTATCATCCTTTAATGAAGAAACTAAAGCGAAATGTGTAATGTTTTCATTCGTATATTTCCCAACAGGTATAAATTCAGATGCCATGCGGTTTCCGTAGGTAATAGTGCCTGTTTTGTCAAGTATCATTGTATCAACATCACCACAAGCCTCAACTGCTTTTCCGGACATTGCTATAACATTAAAACGTGTTACCCTGTCCATTCCAGCAATACCTATGGCGGATAATAAACCACCTATTGTAGTTGGTATAAGGCAGACAAGAAGTGCAATTAATGTGGATACGGATATATGAACGTTTACATAATTCGCCATCGGATAAAGTGAAACTATTACAATTAGAAATATTATAGTTAAGCTTACAAGTACGGTAGTTAGGGCAATTTCATTAGGTGTTTTTTGCCTTTTTGCTCCTTCAACCAAGCTTATCATTTTATCTAAAAATGATTCTCCCGGAATTGCTGTTATTTTAATTTTCAGCCAATCACTTTTGATTTTTGTACCGCCTGTTACAGAGCTAAAATCGCCCCCTGTTTCCTTCATTACAGGTGCTGACTCTCCCGTAATTGCAGATTCATCAACAAATGCCAAACCTTCTACCACTTCACCGTCATTTGGAATGATATCGCCTATTTCACAAAGAACAATATCACCACGCTTTATATCCAACGAGTTTACTATTTTTGTATTACCTTTATCATCCAATAGCTTAGCTTTTGTATCTTTACGTGTTTTTTTCATACTTTCTGCCTGTGCTTTTCCACGTCCTTCAGCAACCGCCTCAGCAAAGTTTGCAAATAATAAGGTTATAAAAAGTATTATAGTTACAACGGCATTATATGTTGCATTGCCGTTTTGCTCAATCGCATTCGGAAAAAACGTTAGAAATAAGGTTATTATAAAGCCTATTTCAACAACAAACATAACAGGGTTTTTAATCATATCCTTTGGATTTAGTTTTATAAACGAAGCTTTAATTGCATCTAATAATATCCTTTTTGTAATCCAACTTTTATTTTTCATTATGAACACCTACCTTCCTATTGTTAAATGCTCTGCTATCGGTCCTAACGCAAGTGCAGGGAAAAATGTTAATGCACCCACAATCAAAACAACAGAGATTAATATAAATGCGAATAAGGCGTTATCCGTTTTAAATGTTCCTATTCCCAAAGGAACAGCCCTTTTAGATGCCAAAGAACCTGCAACTGCCAATAAAACTACAATAGAAACATATCTACCAAGTAGCATAACGATACCTGTTGAAATATTCCAAAAATAAGTGTTGTCCGCCAAGCCCTCAAAGCCCGAACCATTATTAGCGGCTGAAGATGTAAATTCGTATAGAATTTGGCTTAGTCCGTGAAAACCAGGATTCGTTATTCCAGCCAAGCCTTGTGGTGCTAAGAATGCAATTGCTGATGGTATAAGAATTATTAGAGGATGAATGAGGATTGCAATTGCAAGCAGTTTGACTTCCTTGCCTTCGATTTTTTTACCTAAAAATTCAGGTGTTCTTCCAACCATTAAACCGCATAGAAAAACCGCCAATATTGCATACATCATCATATTCATAAAGCCTACGCCCTTGCCACCAAATACAACATTAAGCATCATATTCCACAATGCCACAAAGCCTCCGAGCGGTGTTAGGGAGTCATGCATATTGTTAACCGTTCCTGTTGTAAATGCGGTTGTTACTGTTGTAAATAAAGATGACTGTGCAATGCCAAAGCGAACTTCTTTTCCCTCCATATTGCCCATTGCTTGATTTAAGCCGATATGCGAAAGTATAGGATTTCCTGCGGATTCAGATAAATAGCAAACAGGTAAAACGGATACAAATAATACCGCCATAGCCGCAAAAATCACCCAAGCCTGCTTTTTATTATTTAGCATTAAACCAAAGCTATATACAAGTGAAGCCGGAAGTAACATCATCGCAAGAATTTCTAATAGATTTGTAAAGGGTGTCGGATTTTCAAACGGATGTGCTGAATTTGCACTAAAGAATCCACCACCATTTGTACCTATATGCTTAATTGATTCCAATGATGCAACAGGACCAAGTGATATATCCTGCATTTTTGTTTCAATGGTTGTAACAGTTTGATTTGCCGTTAGGGTTTGAGGTACACCTTGCCAGACTAACAGCAGGGTTACAAATATAGAAAGAGGTAGCATTACTCTTGTTGTTATTCGAACCAAGTCCACAAAAAAGTTGCCTAATGTTTTTGTTTTTCCCACCAATCCACGCATAAAGGCAACAGCTGCCGCAAAGCCTGTTGCTGCTGATGTAAACATTAAGAAAGTAATAGCAGCCATTTGAGAAAAATATGATAGCCCACTTTCACCTGCGTAATGCTGTAAGTTAGTATTTGTGATAAAGCTTATTGCAGTGTTAAAAGCAAGAATCGGCTCCATTGCTTTAATGCCATTTGGATTAAAACCCAATAATGCTTGCAATACAAAAATTAGATATACAAATATAGTCATTATAAAATTAGTAGCGATAATAGCGATAGCATACTGTTTCCAATTCATTTCTTCATTTTTTATTCCTGTGATTCTATAAATGAACCAGTCAACTTTGTCCATTACAGGGTCAACAAAGCTTTTTTCACCACTTATAACCTTGAATAAATATTTGCCCATAGGAATAACCAACAGCATAAGCAGTGCAAGGGTAAGTAACATTTGTATTATTTCCATTTATAATTCGACCTCCTCTAAAACTTTTCAGGGTTAATAAGTACATAACCCAAATAACAAAACAATAGACATACGATAATTAATAAAAATATCATTGCTAAACCTCCCAATAATTTTATCGCCAATACATAGTATAAAACTTTTGTCGTTTAAAGTAAAATATGAAATAAATAATTACCATATGGTTTATAAGCTAAATTTTTAATGTTTTAGGTTATTATCTCGATCAATCGTCGTTTTTCTTTATATCTTATAAAGTACATAATGTTGATTTATTAAGGTTTCTACTATATAATTGATACATAAAATTTAATATGGAGGTTAATATGGCAAAATCATTAAAAGCTAAGTTCTCTATTATATATATGGGATTGGTAATTTTAATAGCAATACTTGGAACAGTAGCCATAATGAATTTATATTCATTGGGTAAAAAAGTCGACAACCTTATGACAGATAATTACAAAAGCATTAATGCTGCTACTCATATGCTTGAAGCAATCGAAAGGCAAGACAGTTCTATGCTCATATATATAAATATCGATAGAAAAAGAGGTATCGACTTATTTACCGAAAACTTTTCTGTATTTACCGAATGGTACAATGTGGCATCAAATAATATCACAGAAATCGGTGAAAAGGACTTAATTGCAAAAATCGCTGAAAATTACAGACTCTACAACAAAGGATTCTCATATTTACAAGAGATACAAAATGAAAAAAGTTCTGATATTAACTATTATAATAATGATATGGCACCTCTTTTTAATGAGCTTAAAGCTGAATTAAAAAACCTTATATCTTTAAATGAAAAAGCAATGTTTAGAGGGAAGCAGCTTACAACAGAGCAAACAAATAATTCAATGCTATTAATGTTAAGCTTTTCCTTGCTTGCTGTTTTAGGTGGATACTATATTTCAAAGCATTTTGTTATAACATTTTTAAAACCGCTTGCCAAGCTTTCCGAAAGTATCAAAAATGTATCTGAAGGGAAAATAAATCAGCATATTGATATTACAACTGATGATGAAGCGGGAGTGCTTGCACGTGAGTTTAACGAAATGACTAAGAGATTACTGGATTACGAAAACAGCAACCTTGGCAAATTGTTAGCAGAACGAAATAAATCTGTTGCTATTGTAAAAAGTATTTCTGACCCTTTGTTTGTGCTTGACGAAAATTATAAGATTGTTCTAATTAATAACGCTTGTGAAAGTTTTTTTGATATTCAAGAGAATAGAGTAATTGGAAAGCATTTTTTAGAAACTATAAGAAATAACGAAATCTTTGACCATATTACAAATTCAATCAATAACACGGACGAACACAGCGAAAAAATAATTCGTATAACCAAAGACTCCGACGTTTACTTTAATGTTGTTGTGGTTTCGGTATGGGATGTACAAAAGAAAAATTCAGCATTTATTATTGCTATGCAAAATGTAACAGACCTTAAGGAACTTGAAAGGATTAAAGCAGATTTTATTGCAACCGTTTCTCATGAATTCAAGACACCGCTTACTTCGATGTTAATGGCGACGAGTATGCTTTTGGAAGGAAATGTTGGCAGTATTAATGACGAGCAAAAAGAAATGCTCGAAACATTGCACGAAGATGGCGAAAAGCTTACCGTTCTTGTAAACGACCTTTTGGAATTAACCAAAGTCGAGTCTGGCAATGCCGCATATAACTTTTCGATTTGTTCCATAAATGCAATCATTATATCCTCCATAAGAAACTTTACTACTCAGGCAACAAAAAATGAAATTGATATCATTGACGAATTGGCAGACAATTTACCTATGGTTATTGCTGATTTCGAAAAAATAAGCTGGGTTATAAATAACCTTATCAGTAACGCCCTAAAATATACAAATGCCGGAGATTCAATTTATATCAGAACCTCAAAAGATAAAGAGTTTGTAAAAGTTGTTGTTGAAGATACCGGTGCTGGAATCCCTCCTGCTTTTTTAGACAGAATATTTGAAAAGTTTGTACAGGTGAAAAGCCGAGATATCGAAACTCGTGGAACGGGTCTTGGTTTGTATGTCGCAAAAGAAATTGTTAATAAGCACAACGGTAATATCTGGGTTGACAGTATGATTGATGAAGGAAGTAAGTTTACATTTGTTCTACCAATTTTCAAGGAGGGATTGTGAAAAGATGCCTAAAGTATTAATTGTAGATGATACAAAAAACATACGGGTTTTACTGACAAAGTGTCTTGAAATGGAAGGATACGAGGTCAAAACTGCCTCTGATGGACACCAAGCTTTAGAGATGTTTCTAAGTGAATCATTTGACTTGGCTTTTTTGGATATTAAAATGCCACATCTTAGTGGTACGGAGGTATTAAAAAAAATCAGAGATAAAGGGATAATAACTCCTATAATTATTATAACCGCATACGCTACTGTGAAAAATGCTATAGAATGTACCCAAATGGGGGCTGTTGCATACTTACAAAAACCTTTCACTGCTGATAAGGTTAGAAATATTTTAAAAGAAATGGATGTTGTAAGTTCAAATTGTGTTGAGAATAGCATTGAACAATTAATGGCAGATAAGAATTATAATGAAGCTTTTAAGTTTTTAAAGCAACTGCTTCAAGAAAACGCTTTAAATGCTAAAACTTATCAGCTATTGGCTGTGGTCAGTAAAAACATCGGCAATTTTGAAGAAGCTGAGAAATATTTAAAAATATATAATAGTATAAAGTAGACAATCAGAACTCGCAACAACAGCATTTCCTACCCTCTATTTTTTCATCTTTGGGTAGCCTCACTACCTCCACACAGCTTCTTGCAGGATAAGCAGAGTCAATTCATAATGGTTCATAATATACAATTATTTAAAAATACATTCACAACTTCGGGGTCAAACTGCGTGCCAGCACAACGCTTTATTTCTTCAATCGCTTCTTCGGTGCTGAGTGCTTTTCTATATGGTCTGTCATTTGTCATAGCGTCATATGCATCAAGGACTGCGACTATTCTGGACATTATTGGTATAT
>CAYVWT010000046.1:0-220 GCA_964455565.1 uncultured Clostridiaceae bacterium
CATAATTGATTTGGACAGTGTATATAAAATGTCGCCAGACGAAGGGCGATACACCTTAAAGCAGGTTAAGGGTGTGGGTGATAAGGTTGCAGATTGTGTACTTCTATTTGCTTTTCAAAAGTACAGCGTTTTCCCAAAGGATGTTTGGATTAAACGAATACTAAATAACCTGTATTCAGTTGACGATAAAGCCTTTGATGAATTTGTAGATAAAAAATTT
>CAYVWT010000046.1:307-11760 GCA_964455565.1 uncultured Clostridiaceae bacterium
GTGGCTTTGCACAACAATATTTGTTTTACTATGGACGAGAGAATATATAAAATTTTTAATAGGTGATATTATGATAATTGATTTAAACATTACAATTGGATATAAATGCCCAGCTTGTGACCTTTTTCATTCCGAGAGCTTATCAATTTTTGATGTTTCAAGTGGAAATATTAATGCAATAAAATGCGTGTGTGGAGAAAGTGAGCTTGGAATTTCAAAAAATTCTAATATTTACATAATAACTGTGCCTTGTTTTATTTGTGGTGCTGATCATATATATAAAGTTATTTTAAAGAAAGGGTTTATGCAGAAGAAAAAACCATCAATCTTTCCTTGCCAATTTAGCGGATATGATGTTTGTTGCATTGGTGAAAATAGTGCAGTGAATAAATGGGCTGAAAATTATTCAAACGAGCTTGACAAAATAATTGAAGACGATTTTCAAGATTTTTTTGTTAACGATTTGGTTGTTTTTGAAACCGTTGAAAAGATTAAAAGCTTAGAGGATAAAGGTAAGCTATATTGCGAATGTGGTAGCCACAAAATTGAAATAGAGCTTTTAAGCGAATGCGTCGAGCTTCTATGTGTTATGTGTGGTGCAAAAAAGCAAATTCCAACTTTAACCGAAGAGGAATTATCTAACACTCTGGGTTATGAAGAAATTGTTTTGCATGGCAACAATAATGGTAAAAAAAGTAATTTGAGGCTTGTTTCAATTAACAATAACTTGTAATACTAAACACAAAAAAGTTTACATAATACATAGCTTACGTTTATAATGCTATTTTTTAATATTTTTTGTGTTTTAATAGCTTTTTTGAAAATTATATGTTAAAATATATGTGATGAAATGTTAAATTTATATTAAGGGTGATAAAAATGTACATTGCGTTAATTTTAGCAGCAGGTGAAGGAAAAAGAATGAAGTCCGATTTGCCAAAGGTACTGCACGAGGTGAATTTTAAGCCACTTGTTAACTGGGTGCTTGATGCAACAAGTGATGCAGAAAAGCAAATAGTAATAATAGGTCATATGGCAGACAAAGTGAAAAAGAGCCTTGGCGATTCTGTAAACTATGCTATGCAAGAGAAACAGCTTGGTACTGGGCATGCAGTAATGCAGGCAAAGGAATATCTTGAAGGTGCAAGTGGAAGCGTTGTTGTAATTAGTGGGGATACTCCACTTATCACAAAGGAAACATTGGATGCTGCATTTGCTTACCATAATACCTCTAATAATGCTGTTACTGTACTTACAGCTCATGTTGCAAACCCAGCAGGGTATGGAAGAATTGTTCGCAATTTTAGTGGTAATGTTACGAAAATTGTTGAGCATAAAGATGCAAATTCAGATGAGCTTATTATAACTGAAATTAATTCTGGTATTTATTTTTTTGATATAGCTTCACTTTTATCTACACTTGATAAAATTACAAGTAACAATGCGCAGGGCGAATACTATCTCACCGATACAATCGAAATTCTAATTTCTGAAAACAAGAAGGTTGGAGCTTTTATTGTAGGTGATAATAACGAAATATTAGGTATCAATGACCGAATTCAGCTTGCTCAGGCAAGTGAGATTATGAGAAAAAGAATTACAACAATGCATATGCAAAATGGTGTAACTTTTATTTCTCCCGAAACTGCTTATATAGGTGGCTCGGTAATAATCGGGCGTGATACTATTATTATGCCTAATACGGTATTAGAGGGCAAAACAGAAATTGCAAATGATTGTATAATTGGCCCTAATTCAAGAATTGTTGATTCCAAAATTGATAATGGTGTTGAAATAAATAATTCTGTTATTTTGCAAAGTGAAATTGGTAGCGATACTCACGTTGGGCCATTTGCCTATGTTAGACCAAATTGCAAAATTGGCAAAAATATTAAAATTGGTGACTTTGTTGAGGTCAAAAATTCAGTTATTGATGATGGAACAAAGGTTTCTCATCTTACATACATAGGGGACGCAGACGTTGGTAAAAACGTA
The DNA here is from genome assembly GCA_964455565.1 of uncultured Clostridiaceae bacterium. GTDB lineage: Bacteria > Bacillota > Clostridia > Monoglobales > Firm-18 > CAYVWT01. Next base: position 2,303 of record CAYVWT010000046.1, read on the forward strand.
AACTTTGGTTGTGGCACTATAATTGTAAATTATGACGGTGAAAAAAAATATCGAACAACAGTTGACGATGGTGCTTTTGTTGGCTGTAATTCTAATTTAATTTCACCTGTAAAAATAAATAAAGGAGCATTTGTAGCCGCCGGTTCGACAATAACGGATGATATTCCAGCCAATGGTTTTGCAATTGCACGCAGTCGACAAGTTGTTAAAACAGATTGGAAGAAAAAATAGGGAGGTAAATTTTAATGATAGCCCATGGGAAAAATATCAAGGTTTTTTCAGCAAATGCTAATATTAAATTAGCACGAGATATTGCAAACATTATAGGTGTTCCACTTGGAAATGCAACTGTATCTACTTTTAGTGATGGCGAAATTGGCGTTAATATTAACGAAACTGTTCGTGGCTCTGATGTTTTTGTTGTACAATCAACATCATACCCAGTTAACGAACACCTTATGGAGCTTCTTATTATGATTGATGCTTTTAAGCGAGCATCGGCAGGAAGAGTGACAGCAGTAATTCCGTATTATGGGTATGCTCGTCAAGATAGAAAAGCAAAGGCTCGTGACCCTATTTCTGCTAAATTAGTCGCTGATTTAATTGCAACAGCAGGCGCAGACAGGGTTCTTACCATGGATTTGCACGCACCACAAATACAAGGCTTTTTCAACATACCTGTTGACCATCTTTTAGGTGTCCCTATTTTAGCACCGTATTATTTGGATAAATTTAAAGATAATAAAGATGATTTAGTTGTCGTATCTCCTGACCTTGGTAGTGTTACTCGTGCAAGAAATTTTGCCGACCGTCTTGATGTTCCTCTTGCAATTATTGATAAGCGCAGACCAAAGGCAAATGTGTGCGAGGTTATGAATATCATTGGCGACATTAAAGATAAAAAAATAATTTTGGTTGATGATTTAATAGACACAGCGGGCACACTATGTAATGGCTCTCGTGCACTTAAAGAACGTGGCGCAAAAGAAGTATATGCGTGTGCAACACACGGAGTTTTATCTGGCCCTGCGATAGAAAGAATTCAAGAATCACCAATTGATGAGCTTGTAGTTCTTGATACTGTTGTGCTTTCGCCCGAAAAACAAATTGAAAAAATAAAAACGCTATCAGTTGCGCATGTTTTTGCTGAAGCGATAGAGAGGATCTATGAAGATTTATCCGTCAGCACTCTTTTCATCTAAAAAATCTAACTCATACCTAATTATTGGCTTAGGCAACCCTGGTAAAAAATATATAAATACAAGGCATAATGTTGGTTTTGAAATGCTTGATGTTGTTGCAAAGGCAAATAATATAAAGGTTTCAAAATTAAAATGCAGAGCTATAATTGGTGAGGGTAATATTTGCGATACAAATGTTATTTTGGCAAAGCCACAAACATATATGAATTTAAGTGGAGAGAGCATTCGTGAATTAGCTTCTTATTATAAAATACCACCTGAAAGAATTATAGTTATTTATGACGATATTTCACTTGATGTTGGGAAAATTCGCATAAGGCAAATGGGTAGCGCTGGTGGGCATAACGGTATGAAAAGTATAATTTATCAGCTTAAAACCGATGAATTCCCACGGGTTCGAATTGGTATTGGTAAACCAGATTGTGAGCTTATTGATTATGTGTTGCAGGATTTTTCTAAAAAAGATATAAACGAATTAATTGATGTTTCAGATAAAATTCCTCAAATAATTGAAGCTATTATTTCAGAAGGAATACAAAACGCAATGAATAAATACAATTAGCCCATTTATTGGGCTTTTTTGTTTATGTAATGATAAAGAAATAAATAAATTTCGAAAAGCTCTTTACATATTAACATTTTACAATGTATAATAAATGTACCAAGAATTGGGGTGGAAAAATTGACAGATTATCTGTTGAATGTCTTTAAATTTGTTAGGCCACAGGATTATATTGATGTTTTAATTGTTGCGTATGTAATTTATGCAGGAATTCGTTTAATCCGTGAAACTCGTGCAATGCAACTTGTTAAGGGTATCTTAATTTTAATTATTGTGCTTTTGCTTAGTTCATGGCTTCAGCTTCATATGATTAAATATATCCTTAAAAATACAGTGCAGGTTGGTTTTGTTGCTCTTTTGGTTGTATTTCAGCCAGAGCTTCGCCGTGCGCTTGAAAAGATGGGAACAAGTAAATTTGGGAGCATTTTTAAGTTTGAAGAAATAAATTCTCCAGAGGTGGTTACAAGCTCGGTTGAGCAAATATGTACTGCTGTTAGTTCATTAGCAGAAAACCGTATTGGTGCTCTTATAGTAATTGAGCGTCAAACAAAGGTTGGAGATATTGTTCGCACAGGAGTGACAATTAATTCTGATATTAGCGCCGAGCTACTTGTAAATATATTTGTCCCAAACACACCATTACATGATGGTGCTGTTGTTATACGAGAAAATAAAATTATGGCTGCCTCATGTTTTCTGCCATTAACTCAAAATTCGGATTTAAACATTGAGCTTGGTACAAGGCATCGTGCGGCACTTGGAATGTCAGAATCTTCGGATGCTGTTGTTGTTGTTGTTTCGGAAGAAACTGGAAAAATTTCTATTGCTCTTGCAGGTTCTCTAACAAGAAATTTAACTGTTGAATCACTTGCTAAGGCACTTATTAAAATTTTAATACCCCAACCGGATAAAAAGCCATACAAAAAAATTATGCTATGGAAGGGGCTGGGCAAGTGAAAAACTTTTTAACAACTGATATACCAATAAAGCTCTTATCTCTTTTCCTTGCGGTTGTTTTATGGATTTATGTAGTAATATTATTAAACCCTGAAACTGATGTAATAATTTCGGATATTCCTGTCACTTTTTCGGATAGTGTAGCACTTACTAATGCTAATTATGTGATAATGAACGATAAGCCGTACACAATTGAATTAAAACTTCGTGCAACAAGAAGTTTACTTGCAGGGGTAAATAAAAACAATATATCTGCTTATGTTGATTTGGCTGGGTACGAGAAAACGGGAACATTTCAATTACCACTACGCATAGTTCTACCTTTTGACCAAATAACTCTTTTGGAGAAAAAACCGTATAACATAAATGTAAGGATTGATAAAATTATTACACGTAAATTTACTATTTCTGCTACCTTAACTGGTGAGCCGAAAGAAAATTTTGTTGCGTATCCACCTACAACAGCGCAAAACATTATTGAGGTGAAAGGACCACAATCAATTGTCGATTCAATTGATAAAGCGATTGTTCAGCTAAATGTTGCATCGGCCGTTGATGATGTTATTGACCTGCAAAAGGTTAAGCTTATCAATTCCGAAGGAGATGAAATAACAAATAAATTACTTACAACCTTGCCAGAAAAAGTAGAGGTTCATTGCCCTATTTTATTTAAGAAAAAGGTTCCGGTTAAAGCTGTTCTTAGCACTCAACCATCGATTTTAGATACAGAAATTATTGGCAATAGCGAAATGAATATTTTAGGCAAACAAGATATGCTAAATGGAATTACCGAAATTCGCACCGAAACTATAAAAGATGATTTAATTAAAACAGAAACACAGCTAACTGTGCCGTTAATTGTGCCAAATGGAGTTATTTTAGAACAAAAAAATAACCAGGTTACTGTGAAAATTAAGGTAAAACAATGAGGATAGAAGTAAATAATATTTTGATTTCGCTAAACCACAATATAGAAGATGTTTTGGAATTAGCTGTTAAAAAAGTAGGAATTAAAAAAAGTGATATTAAAAACTATACAATTGCTCGGCGTTCAGTTGATGCACGTAGAAATAATATTAGGTTTAATTATTGCGTTGATTTAGATGTTAATAATAAAATAAAACCAAATAGCAATGCTAAAATAATAGAAGTTACCCAGAAAAAAGAGTTGATTATGGGTAGCAAAGAGTTAAGTGACAGACCAATTATAATTGGTGCAGGGCCAGCAGGTCTTTTTGCGGCATATATTTTAGCGATAAATGGATACAAACCAATTGTATTCGAGCGTGGAGGAACGGTACAAGAAAGAACCAATTCAATAGGAAAGTTTATCACAACAAAAACCCTTAATTCTGAAAGCAATATACAATTTGGTGAGGGTGGTGCTGGCACTTTTTCCGACGGAAAGCTAACAACAAGGATTGATGACGAAAGGTGTCAAACTGTTCTTGAAACATTTGCGAAATATGGTGCGCCAAGTGATATTTTATACCTTGCAAAGCCACATATTGGAACAGATAAACTTAGAAAAATAATAATAAGTATGAGAAATGAAATAGTTAAATTAGGTGGGGAATTTCATTTCAATAAAAAATTTCAAAATTTTGCAACAACTAATAATAATTTATATTCTGCCGTTATAAATAATGATGAAATTCCCTGTAAAGTATTAGTACTTGCCATTGGTCATTCAGCACGAGATACCTATGAAATGCTACACAAAAGGGAAGTTGCTATGTCACCCAAAGCGTTTGCTATTGGTGTTAGGGTTGAACATTTGCAAGATTTCATCAATACCTCTCAATATGGTGATTTTGCTGATCACCCAATGCTTGGTATGGCTGAATATCGCCTTGCGTATAATGGTTTGGATAGAAGCTGTTTTTCTTTTTGTATGTGCCCTGGTGGTTGTGTCGTAGCGGCAGCATCAGAGGAAAATGGCGTTGTAGTCAATGGAATGAGTAACTATGCACGAGATGGCGTAAACGCTAATAGCGCTTTGGTTGTAAACGTTAAGACTGATGATTATGACGGAGTGCTTGGTGGAATTGATTTTCAAAGGAAATATGAAAAGTTGGCATATAGTTTAAATGGGAATTACTCTGCGCCTGCCCAATGCACAGCAGATTTTTTAAATGACGTTAAATCCAAAAGCTTAAACGGTGTCACCCCAACATACCCTATTGGTTATGAATTTTGCAGGCTTGATGATTGCTTGCCAGACTTTGTTTCAAAAACACTACGTGACGGAATTCGTTATTTTGATAGCAGGATAAAAAATTTCTCTGCAAATTCTGTACTTACAGGTGTCGAAACTCGCACATCTGCACCAGTTCGAATTCTTCGTGATGAGAATTTGGAAAGTATAAATGTTAAAGGCTTATACCCAGTTGGTGAGGGTGCAGGCTATGCAGGAGGAATTATGAGTGCCGCTGTTGACGGAATTAAGGTTGCAGAAAAAATTATAGAAAAATATTCACCAAAATTTTTATAAGAGGTAATACAATTGGAACAAAAAACGCTTAATGTTTTAGAATTTAATAAAATACTTGAAATGCTTAAATCTGAAGCAACGAACGATTTAAGCCGTCGCAAGGTAGATGAGCTTTTTCCGCTTTCTGATATTAATACTATCCAAACGCTTCAAGATGAGCTTTCGGAGGGTATTTCACTCTTGCTTAGAAAAGGTAGCCCGAAAATAGCAGGAATGAAGGACATTACATCTGCTCTAAAACGCTCTGAAATTGGTGGTGTTTTAAACACAACCGAACTGCTTAGCATTGCAGAGGTTTTAAAAATTGCACGGAATTTGCTATCATACTATGATGAACATTCTATTTTAGGTTATTATTTTGACGCTCTTACCGAGAACAGAAAAATCGAGGAAGCCATATTTTCTGCTATAATTTCCGAAGAAGAAATAGCAGATAGTGCAAGCTCAGAGCTTGCACACATAAGGCGCCAAATTACGAATACTCACGCAAAAATTCGTGAGGGCTTAAATAGTATTATTCACAGCACAAAGTATCAAAAATACTTGCAGGAATCAATAGTAACAATGAGAAATGGTAGGTATGTTGTTCCTGTTAAGGCAGAGCATAGAGGCGATGTTAGTGGAATTGTACACGATATGTCGGCAACTGGTTCTACACTTTTTGTTGAGCCTAATGCAGTTGTTAACGCAAACAATCAATTGCGAGAGCTTGATATTAAGGAACAAGCTGAAATTGAGAGAATACTTGCAGAATTGACTGCAAAGGTATCTGAAATAATACACGAGCTTTTTGTTAATCAAAGGACAATTGCAGACCTTGATTTCCTTTTTGCCAAAGCAAAGCTTGCGCTTAAAATGAAAGCTAATACACCAAGTATAAATAAAAAGGGAATAATAAAAATTGAAAAGGGCAGGCATCCACTTTTAAACCAGCAAACAGTTGTACCTGTTACTGTTTATTTAGGCGATGAATTTAAAACTCTTGTAATTACAGGGCCTAATACAGGTGGTAAAACGGTTGCACTTAAAACTGTTGGCTTGTTTTGCTTAATGGCATCAAGTGGGCTTGCAATTCCTGCAGCAGATAGGACTGAGATTTGCGTTTTAGACCAAATTTTTGCCGATATTGGTGATGAACAGAGCATTGAACAAAGCCTTAGTACGTTTTCATCACATATGACAAATATTGTACATATTTTAAATAAAATAACTCCAAATTCACTTGTGCTTTTTGACGAGCTTGGCGCAGGAACGGACCCAACAGAGGGTGCGGCGCTTGCTATTGCGATATTAAAACACATAAAAGAAATTGGCGCACTTACCGTTGCGACAACTCATTATAGCGAAATTAAAATTTATGCACTAACAACAGAGGGTGTCGAAAATGCCTCGTGTGAATTTGATGTAAATTCATTAAAACCAACCTATAAGCTTTTAATTGGTGTGCCAGGGAAAAGTAATGCCTTTGCAATATCAAAAAGATTGGGGCTTCCAGATTATATAATTGATAAGGCTAATGAGCATTTATCAGAGGAAAATATTCGTTTTGAGGATGTTATATCTAACCTTGAAAATAGCAGGCAATTAGCAGAAATTGATCAACAAACTGCAAATAGGTATAAGCGTGATATTGAGCTTTTGAAAAATGAATTAGAATTAGAAAAGCAAAAAATAGCTGACACAAAGCAAAAATTAACAGCAACTGCGCAACGTGAGGCTAAAAAAATCATTGAAGATACAAAGCGTGAAATGGAAGAAATAATAGAGGAAATACGGCTTGCGCAAAAGGTTCAAAGCCAGCAGGAGCTTAATAAAACAATAAACGAGGCAAAGACAAAGTTCAATACTAAGCTTAAAAATGCCGATAAATCGCAAATTGTTCCTAAAAAGCAAAACAACGATATTCCGAAAAATTTAATGGCAGGTAGCTCGGTATTTATAATTGATATAGGTCAAAATGGAACGGTTTTAACCCCTCCAAAGGCAGACGGAAATGTCGCTTTGCAGGTTGGAATAATGAAAATGACCTCACATATATCTAATTTGCGCTTGGTTAAAGATTTCCAAACCGAAAAAACTGCCTTGAATAAATCAAAGGGTGGCGGGCTTCGTTTAGAGAATATTAAAAACGAAATTGACCTTAGAGGCAATATGTTAGAAGATGCTATCCATTTATCAGAAAAATATATTGATGATGCATATCTTTCTTCATTAAATCAAGTAACTATTATTCATGGTAAGGGTACAGGAGTTTTGCGAAAAGGTATACACGATATGCTAAAACATCACCAAAATGTAAAGTCTTATCGTTTGGGCGTGTATGGTGAGGGTGAAACTGGAGTAACCGTGGTTGAACTCAAATAGTGTATAATACTTGACAAAATTATGGTAAAAATGTATTATTATATAGAAATTTATGCACAGGGGGATAACTAAATGACTGTTTATGAGGAATTAGAAAAGCGTGGTCTTATAGCACAAATGACGCACGCTGATGAAATAAAAAATATGCTTGAAAATGAAAAGGTAACATTTTATATTGGCTTTGACCCAACAGCCGACAGCCTTCACGTTGGACATTTTCTTCAAATGATGGTAATGGCTCATATGCAAAGGGCAGGACATAAACCAATTGCGCTAATTGGTGGAGGAACTGCAATGGTTGGCGACCCATCTGGTAGGTCAGATATGCGTTCAATGATGACGGTTGAAACGATTCAACATAATGCTGATAAATTTAAAAAGCAATTTGAAAAATTTATGGACTTTACAAACGATAAAGCTATTATGGTTAATAATGCAGATTGGCTTTTAGGGCTTAATTATGTTAGCTTTCTTCGTGATGTTGGGGTGCATTTTTCTGTTAATCGTATGCTAACTGCTGAATGCTTTAAAAGTAGGCTTGAAAAAGGACTAACCTTTATTGAGTTTAATTATATGCTAATGCAAAGCTATGATTTTTTAAAGCTAAACCAAAATTATGGCTGTACATTAGAGCTTGGTGGCGACGACCAATGGGCGAACATCCTTGGTGGGATAGAGCTTGTGCGCCGTTCAATTAGCAAGCAGGTTTTTGGTATGACGTTTACCCTGCTTACAACAAGCGAGGGCAAAAAGATGGGGAAAACGCAAAGTGGTGCAGTTTGGCTTGACCCTGAAAAAACTACTCCTTTTGAATTCTACCAATACTGGCGCAATGTTGATGATAACGACGTTATACGTTGCATTAAAATGCTTACATTTGTTCCATTATGGGAAATTGATGAGCTTGCAAAATTACAAGGAAGCGAACTAAACTTAGCAAAGAAAAAGCTTGCTTATGAAGTTACAAAGCTTGTTCACGGAGATGAAAAGGCAAAGGAAGTTCAAGAAACAGCCGAAACACTTTTTAGTAAGGGTGTTAGCAGTGAAAATATGCCTACAACGGAAATAGTGCTAGATGAAAATTCTAACATATTAGATATTATGCTTTTGGCTAATCTTATACCATCACGAAGCGAGGGTAGACGCCTTATACAGCAAGGTGGAGTATCTATAAATGATAAAGTGATTGATGATGTAAACCTTGTTATTTATTTATCTTATTTTGAAAATGGCGAAATGATTATTCGCAAGGGAAAGAAAATATATCATAAAATAACTATAAATCCGTAAATTATTACGGATTTTTCCCTTTAAAACGAAAGGAGCTTAAAAATTTATGTTTTGTCCTATCATGCTTGATATTTCTAATAGAAATTGTGTTGTTTTTGGTGGTGGGAAAATAGCCCTAAGAAAAATTACAAAGTTAATCGAATACGGTGCAAGGGTAACTGTTGTTAGTCCTAAAATAATTGATGAAATTAAAGATTTAAAGTTAAATTTGATTTATGATGTTTATGAGGAAAAATATTTACATAGTGCATTTATAGTTATTGCGGCGACAAATGACGGGCAGATTAACAAAGAAATATATGATAAATCAATTGAAAAAAATCTTTTAATTTTAAATGTAAATGGCAAGGAAAATTCAAATATTATTTTCCCTGCTGTTAAAAAAGAAGGAGAAATTACTATTGCAGTTTCAACAAACGGAGCAAGCCCTGCAAAAGCAAAGCTAATTAGAGATAATATAGTAATTCCAAAAACGGACAATTGATTTAAGTAAAAATTTCTGTTATACTTAACTTATTAAATAGTAAAGGGGAATAGCGTATGCAACTTAGTATTGCCAAAGAAATATTAGATGCACAAGTTCTTACTG
>CAYVWT010000047.1:0-11513 GCA_964455565.1 uncultured Clostridiaceae bacterium
GGTGGGTATATTGATTCTATTTCGTCAATGCTTGGCGCAGTAGGGGGATATTCAACAGGAAGTGTTAGTTCAGGTAATGTTAGTGTTACGCTAAATGATTATGGGGACAAGCTTTTGGAGGATAATTCTGCTGTTAATAGCTATGCAAATGAAATTATGAGTGTGTTTAAAAATACAATTAGAGTTCAGGGGGTGAGGTAATGCTTGGTTTTTCGTTTGATGGTACGCATAGTTTTGATATTGGTATTTGTATTAAATCCAAAAATAGACCAGTTTTGCCTGCGCCAAAAATTGTGAGTGAGGATATTCCTTGCCGAGATGGGTATTATGATTTTTCGTCTGCTAATGTTTTTGGCAGGACTATGTACAAAGAGCGTGAAATAACCATAGATTGTGCCATTGTTGAAAAGGATTTTGGGGCGCTACGCAGCAAGGTTAGGGAGGTTGCAGGGTGGCTTTCTTTTAAAGAGGGTAGGCTTATTTTTGATGATGAGCCAATGGTTTATTATGTTGGCAGGGTTGCGAATAAATTGGACCTTGAGCAACAAATGATGCGTGGATATTTTACCATAGTTTTTATCTGCAAGCCGTTTGCTATTGGTAGGGTGACATCGGGTGATGTTTTAAATTATGGGAATGATGGCGTTTTTTATGGTGATGTGGCAACGTATGGCGGAGAAAACATTTTTAGTGTAAGTGGTAATACAGATATTGTTGTGAAAAATTATGGAACATTTGTTAAGCCACGGATAATTATTGATGGGAATTTTAATAATATAAGGTTTGAATGTGGTGGCAAGGGTATTAAATATAATGCTAATGGAAGCGGTAGGCTAATTGTTGACTGTTATAATATGTCGGCAATTAAGGATGATACAAATGTTCTTATTAATATGGTGGGTAGCTTTTTCGAGCTTGAAGGGGGCGATAATTTGATAAAAATTACCGGGACTTCGCTGGATTGCATAGTTAATTTTAAATTTGATTATAATTATTTATAGGGGGGAAATATATGCAAAAGGTTGTGCCAATTGCGATTACCAAAGAGCTTACGCTAAGCCAAATGAATGCGCATAATGACAATTATAATGCACTTGCAAACAAGGATAAGGAAGTTTATGATGATATTTTAAGCAGGATAGCTTGCGCTAATACAAGCATTGTTGTAGCGGGGGTTGACGCACCACAAAAGATACGGAATAGTGCAGACTATGTTTGTGATGGTACACACGACCAAGAGATGATTCAGTCTGCTATTAATTCTGTGCCGATTGGACAAATTGCAGAAATTAAGCTTGTTGGGGGCATAAATATTGTTGGTAACCCGACTGTTTCAAATGTTGCAGTTACAATTGATAAGCCTAATATTACAATTGATGGTGGGCTAAGCAAAATTACACTAAGTGGAACGTTTGCAGAGGAGGAAACATTTGATATTTTTGACGTTAGTGCAGATAATTGCACAATTAAAAACATTCATATTGACAATGCAAGCGCTGCATTTTACAGCACCTTTGTTAAATTAACTGGCAATGGTAACACCGTGCAAAATGTTTATTTGAATGGTTTTGCAGGCTATGACACAATGATAGTTTGGGTAACAGGCAATAACAACCGTGTGATAGATAATTTTATAAATTATTTTGATGAAAGTGGTGCTAACCAGCTTTCAATTATTGCTGTTAGTGGAAATTATAATATTGTAAGTGGTAACAAGCTTTTATCTGGTTCTATATTTACAGCCTGTACACCTATTTTGGTTATGGGTGATTATAACTATGTTTGTAACAATATTGTTGATATTTTGGGCAATGATACCACGGTTACTGTTTTGGGTAATCATAATTTTGCGATGAATAACACAACAGTTAATGCGCCAATAAGCGTTAGTGGACAAAATAATTATACAGATTTTGCCCTTCCAATTGTTACGCTTACGAGTGCAACCTATGTGGGTATTGATGCGAATAAGTCGAAAATTTTTGAGCTTAATTTAGCTATGCATTGTAGCCTTTTGCTACAAAATATGGAGAGCCCGACACAAATGAAGCAGGTTTTAATTCGCATTAAGCAAATGACTGCAAACACTATTGCCTTTCCAACAGGCATTATTTGGAAGGACGGCACCCAGCCGTCGATTGGCAGGGCCGACCAAGTTGGAAATATGTTTGAGGTGATATTTACTTGTTATGGTGATAACAAGATATATGGTTCGTACAAGGAATTTAAGGTATAGGTGAGGTGATAGGTGTGGTAGATTTTCCTGTTGTTTATAGCAGTAGTGAACGCAATTTTAATGGACTTGGGCTTGCTGTGCTTGGTGAGGCACAGAATATTAAAATCCGTCAGGTGATAAATGGTGATTATACATTGGCATTTGCTATGCCAAGAATTAGCGAGAAATGGGCGGTAATTAAAGAGGAAGCAATTGTCTTTGTTTGTGGGCAGGCTTTTAGAATTCGCACCTTTGATGAGGTTCGAGATAGCACGGGTAGGCTAATTTCAAATATTCAATGTGAGCATATTAGCTATGATTTAAACGACGTTAAACACATTCCAGATATGCGTGACATTGTAAATGTTTCGCCTATGCAGGTGTTTTGGGATGGTTTTACTAATGAGGCTGGAACTGGGATTAGCGGCGTGCTTCGTGGCACATCATTTACTTTTCAAAGTGAAATTAGTGGAACTTGTGATTTGTTTCTTTCAAAATGTTCCCCTCGTGCGGTGCTTAACGAATTTTTAAACAAGTTAGAATGTGAGGCTATTTTTGATAATTTTAATATTACACTTGTTGCAAAACGTGGAAACGCAAACGGTGTGCAGTTTAGAGTGGGCAAAAATATTCAAACGGTAAAGCGAAAAACGGATAGTACAGGACTGTGCACGAGGCTATATCCTTATGGTAAGGATTATTTGGACATTACAAGTGTGAATGCCAACAATTTGCCATATATCGACAGCCCGATTGCTGGTGTTTATGACTATATGCATGAGGATTTTCGTGATTACCCTGATATTACAACGCCTGCTGATTTGAAAACACGAGCCTTAAAGGAATGGAGCACGACAGAAAAAGACGGAATTGATAAGCCAAAGGTAACCTATGAGGTTAGCATTGTTGAGCTTAAAAAGCTTGGTAATATTCCTTTTGAAAATTTCTCTCTTGGTGATACTGTTACTATTATTGACGAGGGGCTTAATATTAATGTAAATGCTCGTATTATGGAATATGAATATTACCCTTTTGAGCCGAATAAATCTAATGTAGTGCTTGCTAATTTTACAGAGAACATTGGAGGCGTGTTTGCCGAGCTCTTAAAGGCAAAAAATATTGTTAGTGACCTTACAAATAACAGGGGGGAGGTTAGGGATAATTATATCGAAAGCGTACACGATACATTGAATATGAGGTTTAATGTGGCGCTGACTAAAAAAACCGTTGTATATGATTACGCAAATATGTGGGTTGATGATATGAAAAACCCTACGTCTGCTATTGCCCTTGTAAACGGTATGTTCGCGCTGTCTAATGGCAAAAGTGCTGATGGTTCTTGGAACTGGCGTACAATTGGTGATGCAAATGGGCTTGTTGCAGATAGCGTTGTGTCTGGCTGGGTGTATGCAGGAAAGGTAACCACAAGCCAGCTACAAGCAGGCACGATTAACACAAGCCTTATTAATTTATCGTCTTCAAATGGGAATTTGAAAATTACTTCTGATAAAATAAATATAAATAGCAATGATGAATCTCAGGTTATTATAAGCCCAAGCGTTGGGGTTAGGGTGGTTTATGAAAAGGATACACAGGGCAGACCACTAAAACAGGTTACAATGGATGCATCTGGAATACATAGAGATTATTTGGTTTACAACACGCCAACAGGTGGCTGGGACGATTGGTTTCAATATAACCTGCCAGTTTCAGTTATTTCAGGATTGTACAGTGGAAGCTTAAATTCAAGCACACCTTTTGAAATGCTTTTCGATGGTCCTGCGTTTGCTGATAGCGGCTTTACAACAAATGTAATGGTCTATCCTGCTGAGACACTTAGGTTTGCTCGCCCAGACGGCGGTCATGTGGGTGACGTTACTGAATACAAATGCGCTGTGCGCTCGGTTACAAGGGGAACTGCTGGAACAACAGTTCTTGTGGATTCTTATAAAACCTATGTTTCTTCGATTTCTAATAATAGTCCAGTTTTGACAACGGGGCGACTACAATTTAATATGCTTGTAATTTTGCAATAAAGGAGATTTTACTATGGATAAAACATTTTTGCTTTTTAAAATGTGTAGCGCTGTAATTTTTGGTTTTGGGTTGTATTTACTCGGTGGTTGGGACTGTATGCTGGAAACCTTAATAACTTTAAGCCTTTTAGATATTGTAACAGGAGTTATTGTTGCGTGTGTACAAGGCACGCTTTCAAGCAAAATTGCATGGGCAGGGTTTGCACGTAAAATAGGAACTTATGTTATTGTTGCAGTTGCTGTTAAGCTTGATTTATTTTTTGGAAGTAATGCCATGCGTGGTGGTGCAGTTGGGTTTTTTATTGGGGTTGAGGGTATTTCTGTCATTGAAAATTGGGGGAATATTGGTTTGCCAATGCCAAAGAAAATTAGGCAGGTTTTGGCACAATTAAAGGAGGAAAATAGTGAATAATTATATCGTTGCACATATACCAACGACACAGGTTAATCAAAGACCGTGCATTCCTATGGTTGCAAAATATATTACAATTCATTCTACTGCAAATTTATATTCAACAGCGAAAAATGAGCGTGACAACCTTGCAAGAGTTGGCAACACAGTTCAGGCAAGCTTTCATTTGGTGGTAGATGAAAATGACGTGTATGAGTGTATCCCTTTTGATGAGGTGGCGCGGCACGCAGGCGATGGTATAGGGCCTGGAAATATGCAATCTATTGCCATTGAAATTTGCGAGAGTGGTGATAGGGCGAAAACACTAGAAAATGCAGCAACTCTTGTTGCAGAATTGCTTAAAAAGTTCGGTTGGGGAATAGCGCAATTAAGGCAACATTATGATTGGAGTGGCAAGAACTGCCCACGAATACTTAGAACGGGCGATAATTGGCAAAAGTTTTTAGATAGCATAGAGGGGAAGATGATAATGAGCAGTATGAGCAATGAAAACATACATTGGGCGCAGGAGAGCATAGATTGGTGCATTGAAAAAGGTTATTTCGAGAAGTCAGATGATTTTAGACCAGATGACCCACTTTTAAGGTGTGAAATGGCAGTAATTTTAAAGAGAATTTTTGACAAGTAAATGGAGATAATAAAAAACGGTGGGTGATTATATGTCCGTTTCGCTTATTATTCCAGCTTTTAATGAGCAGAGCATAATAGAAAATAATGTTTATACTGCAATGCAATTTATGAGCAAAAATTTTAAAGAATATGAAGTAGTTGTGGTTGATGACGGTAGCTCGGATGAAACTGTTGAATTTTTGACAAGGACTGGGGCTACTGTCATTGCTCTTGGCAAAAATTATGGCAAGGGGGCGGCAATAAAATCAGCTATGCTGTACTGTGATAGCGATTATATATTTTTCACAGATGCAGATTTGCCATACCCTCTTGATTTTATGTTGCGTGGAATTGAGGGCTTGCAAAATTCAGATATGGTGTGTGGGATGCGTTTTGGGAATTATCCATTTGCAAGGCGAGTAATCTCGCACGCATATAATTATATTGCAGGTGCTGCTTTGAATATGGAAGCACACGACATACAATGTGGCATTAAAGGTTTTACAAAAAATACGGCTCATAATGTATTTTCAAGGTGCAGGCTTGATGGGTTTGTGTTTGATACAGAGGCAGTTTTCATAGCAAATCGGCTGGGGTATAAAATTTCTACAATAGACGTTCCTGTTTCGCATCGCAAAAATTCAAAGGTTAATATGCTCGGAGATAGTGTACAAATGTTTGCAGATTTGATAAAAATTCGCAGAAGCTTTGAAAAGGGTGAGTATAATTTTCAAAAAGTATTTAACTGATAAACGCTTGTGGATTATAGTCGCCGCCGCAATTGTGCGAATGGGGTGGCTCGGGTTTAAATATTATCCTTTGCTTGATGATTATATTCAGTATGGGCTATATCCTATTGCAAATAACCCATTTGCAGATATATATTTAAAAATAGGGAACTATGTTAGTCGCCCTATGGCTGGGCTTTTTGACATTTATATTTGGGGTAAGCTTTGGGGGAAAATGGGCGTTGCGCTTTTTATTTTAACCCTGCTTCATTCGTTATCTGCATATTTATTTATATTATCTGCAGATAAATTAAAAATTCCACTTGGGCTTTCCTTTGCAATGATTTTTGTGCTATGCCCAATAAATTTCGAGGGAAGCTATTGGATTTCTGCATCATCAAGGCTTGTAGTTGGAGTATTTTTGGTGGGCGCTTCGTGCTATATGTTGGCAAGTGGCAAAAGCGGGCTGTTTTTCATTTTTCAACTATTTTCTA
Organism: uncultured Clostridiaceae bacterium; assembly: GCA_964455565.1. Lineage (GTDB taxonomy): Bacteria > Bacillota > Clostridia > Monoglobales > Firm-18 > CAYVWT01. The sequence continues at coordinate 6,495 of CAYVWT010000047.1, forward strand.
TGCTTTTTTATGAACAGGTTATTATTTTGAGCATTGTGTTATCTGCCTTTATTATTTTTCGCAAAAAAGATTATAAATTAATCGGTTTTACAATTGTAAATACTGCAATCGTTGGGCTGTATTATATCGCTTTTTCGAGAATGGGAAGCTATGGCAATAGGGCTGTGCTGAAAATAATAAACCTTGATGCGGTAAGAGATATTGTTGCAAGCTGGAATGCAAGCTGGCTTTATGGGGGATTTGTGCGTGGTGTAAGTATGGCTGGTGTGTGGTATATCCTTGCAATTTTAATTGTTGGGCTATGCTTTGTTCAAAAAAGGGATTGCTTTAAAATGAAAATGGTTATAGCTGGGGTTGTAGTTTTTATAGCCTCATATATTCCAATTATAATTTTGCAAAATTATACAGTCGGGCTTAGAAACTGTTTTGTTCCTCTAATTGGTGTTGCAATAATAATAGATGCTTTGCTTAATCTAACAAGGTTGAAGCCTTTTATAACCTGTGTGTTTACTATATTTTTTCTTGTTATTAGTGTAAGTGAGCTTGCAGATTATAAGGCTAATTATGACTTGGATAAAAAAATAATAGAATATGTTTCGGATAATTTAAGCATAGAAAAGAAAAACGTGGTAGATGGTGCAAATAGGCGAAATGTGCAGTCAAACTTTGCATTTGCAGAGCATATTTTAAGCATAGCATCGTCTGATTGGGCGCTTACAGGCGCGGTTAGGGAGCATTTGAAAAAGGGGAATATTCCATATATTTATTTAAGTAATGCTGAATTAAAGGATTATAATTTAATCCTGTTAAACATAAACTATATTAATCAGTAAATAATGGAGGAAAATATAATGGCAGAACATTTTGTTAAACAGAGCTATGGTAAGCTGTGGCATTTTTGTCACAACAGCCAAGGAATATGCTTTTGCACTATGACAAATGAGGAGCTTAAAGAGTATGAAGTTTTGCTTCGTGAGGGGCAGAGTGATTTTGCTGTGCTAATTGATGATGCCGATGTTTTGCATTTGATATGCCAAAATGATAAGGGCGATATAATTTACCTTAATTATTCCGAGCAAAGCTGGCATAAATATGTGGTTATGATTAGCAAAACCCAAACTACATATAGCAAGAATTTTAACATTCAAAGGATTAATAATTGGATAAATATTTTTTATACGATAGATTATAAGGGAAAGAAAATGTTGACTCATCAAATTATCGAAAATGATGAAGCCACACCTAGTATTGTTGATTGTATAACTGGGAATTTTAGCGTGGCAAAGGATAGCTCGAATAATATATTTGTCATTTTTTTTAGCGAGGGGCAAAATAAATATGGTTATCGCAAATATGCTTGGAGCAAAAAGGAATGGGAGGCTTTTGTAGAAATTGAGGCGCCTGAAAATTTTAAAAAACCTTATATATTTATAGATAGCAACGATAATATGCACATAGTTGGTATGGTGGGTGAGGATATTGTTTATATCTCAAACGGTGTGCAGGTTTTGGCGCAGGGGGAAACCCCTATAATTATGGAAAAGGAAAGCATATATTTAATGTGGGAGGGCAAAAAAGATGGCAAGGTTTGGGTGTCTCAAAAAGAAGACAATTCAAATGAATTTCAAAAGCCAACAGATTTTATGCCTGCACGATTTGCGCCACTGAAAATATTTTCACTTGCTTATACTGTTTACGAGCAAGGAATAAATGCAAGGCATAGCTATGGATTTATAAGTGATAATGTCGCAAAGTTATATATGCAGAGCAATTTTTTCAATGTGCAGAGGACGAAACCAAAACCGATTCAAAAAACGTTAACAGAGGAAGTAGAAAAGTTTGCTAAAAGATTGTCGCCACAGGCACAAGTGGTAAAAAGTGAGGATAATAGCCAAAGCACGATAGAACTTACCAAGCTTAAAATTCAATTAGGTCAAGTAATTAGTGGAATAGAAAAAATAAACCATCGGCTTGATAGCATAGAAACGGTGATAAATAATATTAGTGACCAAAAACAGTGGTAATATTTGGCGCAGGCAAGGTTTTTGTCTGCGCCAAATATATAATTTTTAACAATTTGTAAATAATAAAATTGAAATTCATAATTTTTAATGTTATAATTGTTAAAACGGAGGTAAGGAAATGCATATTCACGAACTTTATGATAAAATAGAAGATGGTATGGAAGTTAATCTTTGTGGCTGGGCGAGGAATATTCGCATAAGCAAGCTATTTGGTTTTATTGAGCTAAATGATGGTACAAGCTTTAAAAATGTTCAAATAGTTTTCGAGCAAGATACCCTTGCGAATTTTGATAAAATTGCACATTTAAACGTTGGCGCAGCAGTGCGAATTAAAGGAACTATAGTGCTAACACCACAGGCAAAGCAACCTTTTGAGGTTAAGGCAAGTGAAATATTTATCGAGGGCGAAAGCACGCCTGAATATCCACTTCAAAAAAAGAGACATTCCTTTGAATATTTGCGAACTCTTGCACATTTAAGGCCACGAACAAACACTTTTTCAGCTGTTTTTAGGGTGAGAAGTGTTGCGGCGCAGGCAATTCATAGGTTTTTTCATAGTAATAATTTTGTATATGTCCACACACCTATAATAACTGCAAGTGATGCAGAGGGCGCAGGGGCTATGTTTAAGGTGACTACGCTTGATATGAAAAATGTCCCTCAAACCGAGCAAGGTAGGATAGATTATAAGCAGGACTTTTTTGGTAAAAGCACAAATTTAACAGTAAGTGGGCAATTAGAGGGCGAGGCTTATGCCCTTGCTTTTAAAAAAATATATACATTCGGGCCAACATTTCGTGCTGAAAACAGCAATACTGCAAGGCATGCAGCAGAGTTTTGGATGATAGAACCAGAAATAACCTTTGCTGATTTGAATGACGATATGGCGCTTGCTGAGGATATGCTAAAAGATGTTATTAAGGCTGTAATGAACGAATGCCCAACAGAAATGGAATTTTTCAATGCCCATATAGATAACACACTTATCGAAAGGTTAAATTCAGTTGTTGAAAGCGATTTTGGGCATATAACTTATACCGAGGCAGTTGCAGAATTGATTAAAAATAATGATAATTTTGAGTATCCTGTAAAATGGGGTGTGGATTTGCAAACAGAGCACGAACGCTATATTACTGAACAATTGTTTAAAAAGCCAGTATTTGTTACAGATTACCCAAAGGATATAAAGGCTTTTTATATGCGCCAAAATGATGATGGTAAAACTGTTGCAGCGATGGATTTGTTAGTCCCTGCGGTGGGCGAAATAATTGGTGGAAGCCAGCGTGAGGAACGTTTTGAGCTGTTGCAACAAAGAATGGTAGAAATGGATATTAGCTTGGAAGAATATGAGTGGTATCTTGATTTAAGGAGTTATGGTGGAGCGAAGCACGCAGGCTTTGGGCTTGGCTTTGAAAGAGCAATAATGTATCTTACAGGTATGCAAAATATCCGTGACGTAGTACCGTTTCCACGAACTGTTGGAAATGCAGAATTTTAGGAGGTATTTATGATAGGTCAGATTATATTATTAGGAAGCTTTGTTTTGATTTTTATAAAACGTGGAAATTTAGCTTCGGCAATTGGAAGGTTTATATATCAAACAGGTAACTCAACTGGTGGGCTTAAATGGTATGCCCGTGCATATAAAATAGGTGGAATGAGCTTTGAGAATAAACTATTGTATGCATATTTAACCTTAAAGGAGGGGGACATTGATGAAGCAGGCAAAATGTTCGCCTTACTTTCAATGGAGAGCTTAAAGCCACAGCAAAGGCTTAGTTTAAAAGCCTCTCATGCCCTTGTGTTTTGGAAACGCAAGGAGGTTGATGATGCAATAGAGATGCTTGAAGAGGTTATGCAAAAAGCACCATCTACCTCAACCTATGGTAGCCTTGGCTTTATGTATGCGTATAGTGGCAATTTAACCCGTGCGCTTGAATTTAATTTAGAAGCGGTTGAATATAATAGTACAAACGCAATAATTGTAGACAACCTTGCTTATACATATTTTCGAATGGGCGAGAAGGAAAAAGCAAAAGAGTATTATGAAAAGCTAATGGAGCTAAACCCAACCTTCCCGGAGGCATATTTTGATTATGGTCGACTTTTAATTCAAATGGGTGAGGAAGAAAAAGGGCTTAAAATGGTGCGAAAGGCACTTTCGGCAAGCTTTTCGTTTTTATCTATGCTAACACGTATTGATATAATTGAGTTTCTTGACAAGTTTGAGGATAAAAGTGATGAATAGTGAAGAACTAAAAAATATTTTAGAGCAGGTGCAAAGTGGTAGACTGTCAACAGATGACGCAGTGAATAGGCTTAAAACATTGCCATTTGAAAATTTAGGATATGCAAATGTCGACCATCACAGGGGCGTTCGTGCCCACGCAAACGAAGTTATTTTTTGTGAGGGCAAGCATATTTCGCACATTGTGGGAATAGTAGAAAATATGATAAGACACAATGCAGAAAATATAATTGGAACCCGTGCAAGTAAAGAAGTTTATAATGAATTATTAAAAATAACAGATAAAATAATCTATCATAAGCACGCAAGAATAGTGCAAATCAACCCTAAGGAAATACGAAAAACGAGTAAAAAGATACTTGTTGTTTCTGGTGGCACTGCAGATATTCCTGTTGCAGACGAGGCGGCGGTTACTGCTGAAATTTTAGGTAACCCAGTAATTCGTGGGTATGATGTAGGCGTGGCAGGACTGCATAGGTTACTTAGCAAAATGGACGATATACATAGTGCAAACGTGATAATAGCGGCAGCAGGAATGGAGGGTGCGTTGCCATCGGTTATTGGTGGGTTAACGGATAAGCCTGTCATTGCTCTTCCTACAAGCATTGGCTATGGTGCATCTTTTGGTGGGGTTGCGGCACTGCTTGCAATGTTAAATAGCTGTGCAAGTGGAATTGGCGTTGTTAATATAGATAATGGTTTTGGAGCTGGGTATTTAGCTTCAACAATAAATCAACTGTGAGGGTA
>CAYVWT010000048.1:0-11304 GCA_964455565.1 uncultured Clostridiaceae bacterium
ATGATGTTATCGAGCAAATGCTCGAAGAAATAATCGATAAAGAATTAGAAAATGCAGAATAAAAAAAGGTGTTGGATAATGTCCAGCACCTTTTTTGATAATGTTTTTTTAATTAAATTCTTTTTTAAGAACACCCATAATTCCGTCAATATTATCATTATCAAATAACAAAGATATTTCAACATCAGAGGTTGTTATTAGCTTGATTTGCAGATTATTTTGTGCAAGTGCTTTGAAAAGTCTTGCAGCCACGCCAGATTCGGTTTTTAATAATTCGCTAAAAATAGTAATTTTACAATTACCTGTGCTAACCTCGGTAATTAAATCAGTAATTTCAGCTTTAAGCTTACCAACCACAGCTAAGGTTTTACTTAAATCACCTTTATCAATGGTAAATGAAAGGTTAATTTTGTTTTTGTAAGGCGCGGTTTGGCAAATCATATCAACATTTATTTTCGAAACGCCAATTGCATCAAAAATTTTGGCTAAAGAATCGGAAGTGTTTGGTACATTGTCAAGTGTTACGAGTATAACATCATCAACATAGTTTAAAACAAAGTCTGACATATATAGCACCCCTTTTTATAGAGAATTTATTAAATCCTTCATACTGTAAAGCCCTTTGCCCCTGCTTGCTAAAAATTTAGCGGCACGAACAGAACCGACTGCGAAAACTTCTTTTGAGGTTGCTTGGTGCATAACCTCTATAACCTCGTCTTGCCCTGCAAATATAACTGAATGCTCGCCAACAATTGTACCACCACGAACTGCGTGAATACCAATTTCCTTTTTATCTCGCTTTTTCCTAACAGAATGGCGGTCATAAACATATTCAGTAGGCTTAGTTAGTGACTCTGCGATAGCATCTGCTATTGCAAGCGCTGTTCCGCTTGGAGCATCTATTTTTAGATTATGATGTTTTTCGATAATCTCAATATCAAAGGATTCCTCTAAAAATTTTGCAGCCCTTGTAACAAGGTCAATCATAAGGTTTACGCCAAGCGACATATTTGCTGAAAAGAAAACTGGTATGTTTTTCGATGCAATCGACAGTTCATTTACCTGTGCGCTTGAAAGCCCAGTTGTGGCAACAACAATAGGAATATTTCTATTTTGGGCGAATGTAAGAAGAGGCGATAGTGAGCTTGGGTGCGAAAAGTCTATTATAACATCTGCGCTACCCTTGAATTCATTTGGTGTTTTATAAACAGGATAATCATTAAGCATTGCTGAGTTAATATCAAAGCCACAAACGATTTTAGTATCCTCATTTTCCTCAACAAGTTTAGTAATTACCTGCCCCATTTTTCCATTACAGCCACTTAATATTATGTTTATCATAAGTACACATCCTTTATTTTGTTAAGCCATAATTTGTAAGAGCGTTTTTTAGTGTTTCAAGGTTTTTATCTGACATTTCACATAATGGCATACGAAGCTCGCCCACGTTATAACCCAAAAGGTTCATAGCAGTTTTAATTGGGATAGGGTTAACCTCTATAAATAAAGCATCAATTACGTTTAACATATCAAGCTGCAATTTACAGCTTCCCTTAACATCACCTGAAATATATTTTTCAACAATATTGTGTGTATCCTCTGGCAGGATATTTGCAACAACAGATATAACTCCCTTACCACCAAGTGATAAAATTGGCACAATCATATCATCGTTACCAGAATAAACGTCAAGGTCATCTCCACACGCTGTAATAATTTGTGCAACGTATGCTATATTTCCACTTGCCTCTTTAATGCCAACTATGTTATCAATTTTAGATAATTTCTTTAATGTGTCAACTGAAAATGATAAGCCAGTTCGAGATGGCACATTGTAAAGGATAATTGGGATATTTACGCTGTTTGCAACGGTTGTAAAATGTGCTACAAGCCCATTTTGCGTTGTTTTGTTGTAATATGGTGTAACAATTAAAAGTCCATCTGCGCCTAATTTTTCAGCCTCACAGCTAAGCTCGATACAATGCTTTGTATCATTGCTACCAGTTCCAGCAATTACAGGAACCCTGCCTGCTACCTTTTTAACTGTGTATTCAATTGCAGATTTATGCTCATCATCTGGCATAGTTGATGCCTCGCCAGTTGTTCCGCAAATTATTATTGAATCAGTTTTGTTTTCTATTTGAAAGTCGATAAGCTCACCAAGTTTATCGAAATCAACACCATCTTTTGTAAACGGAGTTACAATTGCAACACCTGAACCAACAAATAAAGTTGAAGACATACTATTCACCCCAATATTCAATAAGTTTTTCTGCTATTTGAACTGCATTTGAAGCAGCACCTTTTCTAATGTTATCTGCAACAACCCAAAGGTTTACGCCGTTTTCAACGCTTTCGTCACGTCTAATTCTGCCAACAAATGTTTCGTCATGCCCTGTTGCGTTAATTGGCATTGGGTACACGTTATTTGCAAGGTCATCTTGAACGATAAGCCCCTCGGCGTTTTCAAGCACACCTCTTAGCTCTGCCAAATCAAAAGGCTTGTTAAATTCAACGTTTATTGACTCGCTATGTCCATTATAAACAGGCACACGAACTGTTGTAGCAGTAATTTTAAGAGACTCATCGCCTAAAATTTTGCGAGTTTCCTCAACCATTTTCATTTCTTCCTTTGTGTAGCCGTTAGGAAGGAAAACATCTATATGAGGCAAACAGTTGCCAGCAATTTGATAAGGGAATTTCTTTGGCGCTTCGCCTTTTAGACCATTTTCAAGGTCAGAATGCCCTGCAACACCTGCGCCAGAAACTGCTTGATATGTCGAATAAACTATTCTTTTAATGCCATATTTTTTGTGTAGTGGTGAAAGTGCAACAACTGCTTGAATTGTTGAGCAGTTTGGGTTTGCAATAATTCCCTTGTTCCATTTAATGTCCTCTGGGTTAACCTCTGGAACAACAAGTGGAACCTCCTTATCCATACGCCAAGCACTGCTGTTATCAATAACTACGCAGCCCTTTGCAGCGGCAATTGGTGCGAATTTCTCGGATGTAGAGCCACCAGCTGAAAATAAAGCTATATCTATACCTCTATCAAATGAATTTTCTGTTAATTCTTCTATAACATATTCCTTGCCCATAAAGTTCACCTTTGAACCAGCCGAACGAGCAGAAGAAAACATATAATAGTTTTCAACTGGAAGATTCTTTTCCTCTAATACCTTTAAAAAAGTTCTACCGACCATACCTGTTGCGCCAACTATGGCAACGTTATATTTTTTCATTTTTTTGTTCCTCCAATATCATTTCATTGTATTTATAATATATATTACCATTTGTAGCTTTTTGTGTCAAACATTTTTGACATAAAATTGTAAGTAGAAATATATAAATTTTTGTGATAAAATATATAAAACAGTTATAAAGGGGTGAATATTATGAAAAAATCTATATTTTTAGTGTTGATTTTTATATTTATGTGTATAAATGTGTCGGCAATAGCTCCTGAGAAAATTAAAATCGGGTTATTTTATAATCAAACTGCTCTTGACATAGTTACAATTACATACGATGGTAAAACTGTAACGTTAAATAAGCAAGATGTTACTGCTGATGTTGTTATAACTTCAACTGAAATAATAAAGGTAAATGATAAAGGTTATAGAGGAAGTATAATTGTTAAAAAAATAGATGGTGGGGGCTTAACAGTTATAAATGAAGTAGGTATAGAAGATTATGTAGCATCGGTTATCGCAAGAGAGATGTCACCCTCGTTTAATATGGAGGCGTTAAAGGCGCAGGCAGTTTGTGCAAGAACGTATGCTACTTATAATATTAATAAGCATATTAAATATGGCTTTGATTTATGCACCACAGAGGATTGCCAAGTTTATTTTGGTGCTTCGTCAGAGCATAAAAACACAATACGTGCAACTATTGAAACAAAAGGGCAAATTCTTACATACAATGGCGAGCCTGCACAAACAGTTTATTTTGCAACAAGTGGTGGCTATACCGAGGATGTAAAATATGTTTGGGGAAGCAATATTCCATATTTGCAATCGGTTAAAGATGAAAACGAAAGTAAATCGGTGTATGCATCAACGTGGAAAAAGGAATTATCAAGGCAAAAAGCGACGGAAATTTTAAATGGCAAGGGATATAATATAGGGAATGTTAAAACAATAGAGGTGTTAGAGAAAACAACCGCTGGGAGCGTTACGAAGCTTAAAATAACTGGTGATAAAGGCGAAAAAACTTTTACCAACGAGGGTTGCAGAACTGTGTTTGGTTATGGTATACTTTTAAGCCAAGCATATAGTGTAACTGGTGGTGGTAGCTTTGGAGCAAATTTATCGGTTTATGGTGGTAGCGTTAATACCTCGAACCTAACATTACTTTCTGCAAATGGGAAAACAACGCATAATGCTGACTTTATTCAGTTAAAAGGTAAAGACGTTTTGAAAATTTACACTCCTTGTGCAAGTGATATTTTCACCTTTAATGGACGTGGAAACGGTCACCTTGTTGGTATGAGCCAAAATGGTGCGAACGGTATGGCGGCGGCAGGCTTTACGTATGAACAAATTTTAACACATTATTATAAAGGAACTAAACTACTGTGAAATTAAGCGATTTTGATTATGATTTGCCACAAAATTTAATAGCACAAAAACCACTTGAAAAGCGTGATACCTCACGTCTTATGGTGCTAAACAAGCAAACAGGTGAGATAAAGCACGAGGTTTTTAAAGAAATAATAAATTATTTGAACAAGGGAGATTGCTTAGTTTTAAATGACACTCGTGTGCTTCCTGCAAGGTTGTATGGTATGCGCGAGGATACAGGCTCACCTATTGAATTTTTGCTGTTAAACCGCAAGGAACGTGATATTTGGGAGGTAATTTTAAAACCAGGTAGGCGTGCAAAGGTTGGCAAGAGATTTGTTTTTAGTAATGAGCTTAGGGCAGAAGTTTTGGATATTGTTAATGATGGAAATAGGTTAGTAAGGTTTGAATATGATGGACTTTTTGAAAATATATTAGATAAGCTTGGGGAAATGCCCTTGCCACCATATATAACGGAAAAGTTAGAGGATAAAGAGCGTTATCAAACTGTGTATTCTAAAAATGACGGCTCAGCAGCTGCACCAACAGCAGGACTTCATTTTACAGATGAACTTTTAAATGAAATTCGTGCAAAGGGTGTAAACGTAGCTTTTGTAACGCTTCACGTTGGGCTTGGAACCTTTAGACCTGTTAAGGTTGAGGACGTACACACTCATAAAATGCACTCCGAATTTTATGTAATGGACGAAAAAAGTGCAGAGATAATTAATGCTACAAAAGAAAATGGCAAAAAAGTAATTGCAGTTGGCACAACCTCGTCAAGAACTCTTGAAACAATAGCGCAAAATGGAAGAGTGAGTGCATCAAGTGGTTGGACTGATATATTTATATATCCACCGTATGAATTCAAAATTGTTGATAAATTGATAACTAATTTTCACCTGCCAGAATCAACGCTACTAATGTTAATTAGTGCGCTTGCAGGCAGGGAAAATATTTTAAATGCCTACCAAAAGGCGATAGAGGAAGAATATAGATTTTTTAGCTTTGGCGATGCTATGTTTATAACGGAGGAAATTAATGTTTAAATTACTAAAAAAAGAGGGCTTAGCGAGGCGTGGGGAATTTCACACACCGCATGGAGTGGTGCAGACACCTGTTTTTATGAATGTAGGAACGAGTGCAGCTATAAAGGGTGGAATTTCCTCAATGGATTTGCTTAATTTAAAGTGCCAAGTTGAGCTTTCCAACACATATCACTTGCATTTGCGCCCAGGGGATAATGTTATAAAACAGCTTGGTGGCTTGCATAAATTTATGAATTGGAATAAACCAATATTAACAGATAGTGGTGGTTTTCAAGTGTTTTCCCTCGCTTCGCTTAGGAAAATAAAAGAAGAGGGAGTATATTTTTCGTCACATATTGATGGCAAAAAAATATTTATGGGTCCAGAGGAAAGTATGCAAATTCAAAGCAACCTTGCATCAACAATTGCGATGGCTTTTGATGAATGTGTTGAGAATCCGTCCCCTCGTGATTATGTTCAAAAATCAAGTGAAATGACAATTCGTTGGCTTAATAGGTGCAAGGCTGAGCTTACTCGCCTTAATTCTCTTGATGACACAATAAACAAACAGCAAATGCTTTTTGGAATAAATCAAGGTGGAGTGTATAAGGACATTAGAATAGAAAATATGAAGCAAACTGCAGAAATTGACCTTGATGGCTATGCAATTGGTGGGCTTGCAGTTGGCGAAACGAGTGGCGAAATGTATGAAATAATCGAAACGGTTGAACCGTATATGCCACAGGATAAGCCAAGATATTTAATGGGTGTTGGAACTCCGATTAACCTTTTAGAGGCTGTTTCAAGGGGAATAGATTTTTTCGATTGCGTTATGCCAAGCCGTAATGCACGCCACGGAACACTTTTTACATCAAATGGAATACTTAATATTATGAATAATAAGCATCAGTTAGATAATAGCCCAATTGATGAAAATTGCAACTGCCCAACCTGTAAAAATTATTCAAGAGCATATATTAGGCATTTGTTTAAAGCAAAGGAAATGTTAGCCATGCGCCTTGCTGTTATTCACAACCTTTATTTTTATAATAATCTTATGGAGGACATAAGAAACGCATTAGACAATGGAGCATTTGGGCAGTTTAAAAGTGAAAAAATAGAGCTGTTTTCTAACAGATTATAAAAAAGTATTGCAAAAATAGAAAATAGTGGCTATAATTATTATATTATACAAATAGGAGATGATTATTATGGATGCTAATACAATTGCATTAGGTGGGCAAATAGCTTTAATTATCGGTGTGTTTTATTTTATGATTATAAGGCCACAAAAAAAGCGTGATAAACAATTAAAAGAAATGATTGCAGCACTTAAAGTAGGCGATGATGTTGTTACTATCGGTGGAATTTTAGGCACAGTTTGCACAATCAAAGATGACACAGTTACTCTTGAAGTTGGAGCAGATAAAACCAAGATTAAATTTGAACGTAGCGCAATAAAAGGGCTTAGGTAGGCATATATTAATCAATTTCGAATATGATATAAATATAAACATATTCGGAGGGGTTTTTTATGGTGAAGCTAAATTTTCCTGCAAAAGAATTGCAAGACGCCCATTCATTAAGCTTTGTAAATGTAATAAAAAGCGTATTTCTTAGCTATGCGATAACAATAATATGTCTTTTGACCTTTGCATTTATTATCACTTATACAAATTTTCCAGAGGGAATTATTTCTACTATTGTTCTTTTAATAACAATACTTAGCATTGCGTTTTCTGGAATGTTGGTTGCACGCAGTGCAAAGTGTAAGGGTTGGCTAAGTGGTGCAGTAGCAGGTGTAACGTATATGTTTACACTTTACCTAATTGGCTCGCTCGTGTTTCAAAGCTTTTCTTTTGGAGTAAATTTACTTATAATGCTTGCACTTGGGCTATTTTCCGGAACTTTTGGTGGCATTGTAGGGATAAATATGAAATCATACAAATAGGGGGACTATACAAATGAAGCACATTAAAACATTATGTACCGCAACGCTTAAAAACAGCGCAGCTAAAGGTGGCTGTGGCGAATGTCAAACTTCGTGCCAATCAGCCTGCAAAACTTCTTGTACTGTTGCTAATCAAAAATGCGAAAACAATAAATAATAATTATTAGGACACCAACTTTTGGGTGTCCTTTAATCTGTGTGAGGTTAGGATTATGATACATAAGTTTAAAATGCACGGAACAAATATTGTAACTGATGTTAATAGTGGCGCTGTACACGTTGTATGCGACATTGTATATGATATTTTGGATTTAATCAATGCAGAGCCACAGTGGCAGTGCCCAGTTGAAATTATCGATAGTTTAAGCAGTAAATACAGCAAAGAGGATATAATCGAAAGCTATAATGAAATTATCGAACTGTGTAAAGATGATTTGCTTTACACTGATGATAAATATGGCGAAATTGCAGAAAAAATCAATAGAAAGCCACAAATCAAGGCACTTTGCCTGCACGTTTCGCATGACTGTAACCTAAGGTGTAAATATTGCTTTGCAGGAACAGGGAATTTTAGTGGTGAGCGTTGCATTATGTCCGAGGAAACGGGCAAATCGGCAATCGATTTTGTAATTGCAAATTCTGGCTCTCGCAAAAATATTGAGGTAGATTTTTTTGGTGGCGAGCCTTTAATGAACTTTGAGGTTGTAAAGGCTGTTGCAGATTATGCGATAGAACAAGGGCAGCGCTATAATAAAATTTTCCGTTTAACTCTTACAACAAATGGCGTATTGTTAGATGATGAAAAGATGGATTACATAAATGAAAATATGTCTAACCTTGTGCTAAGCATTGATGGAAGAAAAAGTGTAAATGACGATATGCGCAAAACTGTAAGTGGTAGCGGTAGCTATGACGTAATTATGCCAAAGCTTAAAAGGGCGGCAGATTCACGAAGCCAGGATAATTACTATGTGCGTGGAACATTTACAAGGTTTAACCTTGATTTTGCGAAGGACGTTTTACACCTTGCAGACGAGGGCTTTAAACAAATTTCAATCGAGCCTGTTGTGGGTGGCAAGGAGCAGGACTATTCAATAAAAGAAGAGGATTTACCTTTTATTTTCGACCAATATGAAATGCTTGCAACGGAATATGTAAATCGACGAAAACAGGGAAATTGGTTTAACTTTTTTCATTTTATGATAGACCTTAACCAAGGACCTTGCGTTATAAAGAGGATGTCTGGCTGTGGTGCAGGCTGTGAATATATCGCAGTTACCCCAGATGGGGATATTTATCCATGCCACCAATTTGTTGGCAATAATGAATATTTATTGGGAAATGTGTTAAATAATAGCTATAATACAACCATAACACAAGGCTTTGCAGATTCAAACGTATACACAAAACCAAAATGCAAGGAATGTTGGGCGAAATTCTATTGTAGTGGTGGATGCCACGCAAATGCATATCAATTTAGCGGTACAATAGACGAGGCATACAAAATAGGCTGTGAAATGGAAAAGAAACGGGTTGAATGTGCTCTTTACATTCAAGCTCAACTTGTGGAATAATTGGTAAAAATATCTTGACTAAATTATATATACAATATATAATATCTTTATGCGATTTTTAAGGGGGAATTAACCAATGACAGCATCGTCAAAAAGTTTAACAAAGCTACTTGTAGCAGTGCTTGTGATAGCTGGAGCATTGTACGTAGCGTTTTACGGAGCAACTTTATTTGGCAGAACAATTCCAGGTGCACTGGACAAGCAGGCAGGTATTAAGCAAGGTCTTGATTTAAGAGGTGGTTCAATTATCACCTATGAAGCACAAACAGACACAGCAACTGATGCTGAAATGGCAACTGTTGTTAGTATGCTTCGTGCACGTCTTGACAAGCTTGGTTATACCGAAGCTACAATTACAAGACAAGGCGTTAAAAAAGTAAGAATTGAAATCCCAGACATTTCAAACCCAGAGGAAGCTGTTAAGACTATCGGTCAAACAGCAAAACTTACATTTGTTGATTCTGACAATAAAGCCATTCTTGATGGTGTTGATGTAAAGGATGCAAGACAACAGTTTGGACCATTGTCACAATCTGGCAAATCAGAAAACTTTGTTGAGTTATCATTTACACCAGAGGGTAAAACTAAATTTGCAGAGGCAACAGCAAGAATTTCTGCATTGCCACAAGGCAAAAACTTCATAGCAATTAAGCTTGATGAAAATGTTCAATCACAACCAAGCGTTAAAGAGAAAATTGATAGTGAAAACTGTATTATATCTGGTAGCTTTACAGCTAAATCTGCTGCCGCTCTTGCAGACTTAATTCGTGCTGGTAAACTTCCATTCGATTTAAAAGATGTTGAACTTCGTAGTGTTGGGCCAACTCTTGGTGAGAGAGCTATGCAAACAAGTATGTATGCAGGTATAATTGGCGTTATTTTAATACTATTATTTATGCTTGTTATGTACCGTCTTCCGGGGCTTTTAGCAGATATTGCTTTGGTTGCATATATTGCTTTGGTTGTTGGGCTTTTAACTATATTTAGAGTAAACCTAAGCCTACCTGGTATTGCAGGTATTATACTGAGTATTGGTATGGCGGTTGATGCTAACGTTATTATATTCGAGAGAATGAAGGAAGAGCTTGCTCTTGGTAAAACAGTTGGCGCATCGATTGATGCTGGCTTTAACAGAGCGTTTGCTTCAGTACTTGATTCTAATGTTACAGCGCTTATTTCAGCGGCTGTCCTATTATATTTTGGTACAGGTCCTGTAAAAGGCTTTGCAATTACACTTGGTCTTGGTATTTTAACAAGTATGTTTACTGCGATTGTTATAACAAGATTTTTGCTTAGACAAATTGTTGCGCTTAACATTAGAAACCCTAAGCTGTACCGAGCAGGCGTTAAAGGAGGTATTAGCAATGTTTGATGTAATTAAAAATAAATGGATATTCTTCAATCTTTCAATAGTGCTTCTTGTAATTGGTATAGCATCAATGATATTTTTAGGTTTTAACCAAGATATTGACTTTACTGGTGGAACTACAATGTATGTTAATATCGGAGCTGAATTTAATAACGATGATGTAAGCGCAGTTGTTGCAGAGGCAATAGGCACAAAACCTTCAACAGTTCAAAAAGCAGGGGCAAATAATACAGAAGTGGTTATAAAAACTCACTCGCTTAATACAGATGAACGTGCAAAGCTATTTAGTGCAGTGCAAGCAAAATATAATTTGCCACAAGAGGCATTATTATCAGCTGATAATGTAACTGCAACAGTTGGTGATGAATTAAAATGGAATTCATTTTGGCAGGTGGTAATGGCAACACTACTAATTCTTGTTTATATAACCTTCCGTTTTGAATTCAAATCAGGCGTGGCGGCCGTAATTGCGCTTCTTCATGATACAGTTTTTGTTCTTGGTTTTTATTCGCTTTTCAGATTGCCAATCAACACAACGTTTATTGCGGCAATCCTAACGATAACTGGTTATTCAATTATGGACACTATCGTAATTTATGATAGAATTCGTGAGAATTCAAGAATAATGAAGAAAGCGCCTTTTTCTGAAATTGTTAACAAGAGCATTTGGCAGTCTGCCACTCGTTCGATATATACGCCAATTTCAGCGCTACTAACCATAATAGTTCTTTATATCGTTGGTGTGCCTGCTGTGAAAGAATTTGCTTTTTGACAGTTGGTACCTGGCAGAAGAGTTTATCGCTTGCTTGCGTCGCCG
>CAYVWT010000049.1:0-11249 GCA_964455565.1 uncultured Clostridiaceae bacterium
GCCCTCGTCGGTTATATTACTTTGCGTGATAACCTCCCACGCCTTTTTCAGGCTTTTTGCTATTTCATCGTCCTTTAATAAATCAAACCCCAAATGGCTACCAAGTGAGCTTATCAAAGCGCTATCATAATCTATAAGCTTTAAGGCAATCCACCTTGAATGTATCCTGCAATCTCCTATTTTTTCTTTAATTACAGGCTCTACAAGGGCTATTGCATCCTCAATAGGGTTTATATATTTAATACTTATAGGGTGCTTATTTCCCACTGTTTCCAGATGCTTAGCTGTTGCCTGCATCATCTCTTTAAGACCTTTTCCACTTTGTGCAGATGTTCCGACCACAGGAACACCTAATCGGATTGAAAGTAACTTTAAATCAATTTCAATCCCCTTTTTTTTCGCCTCGTCCATCAAGTTTACACACACTACCACGTTATTGGCTATTTCAATTGTTTGCAAAACTAAGTTCAAGTTCCTTTCTAAACAGGTTGCATCGCAAACAATAATAATCGCATCAGGGTTACCAAAACAAATAAAATCCCTTGCCACTTCCTCCTCTGCCGAATGTGCTATAAGCGAGTATGTACCTGGAATGTCGACCAAGATATAATTAGTATTATTATAATTACAAACACCTTGTGCGCTTGCAACGGTTTTCCCTGCCCAGTTCCCTGTATGCTGTTTTAAGCCTGTAAGTTCATTAAAAACTGTGCTTTTACCAACATTAGGGTTGCCTGCAAGTGCAATTACTTTATCATTATCGCTTATTTTTTTGATAACTAATCCAAAATCCACAGCACTTGTACCTGTTGAATTAGTCGTTAAACCCATCTTATATCACCCCATTACAAAATTTTATAGAGGTAAAATTTATTACCTCTATGTTAAAAAGTCACCAATATATTTAAGGAATCCTCATTTCGCAGAGCGATAATAGCACCACGAATTTGATAGGCAATAGGGTCTCCACCAGGGCTTTTCAACACACATTCAACTTCCGTTCCCTCTATTAACCCAATATCTTGCACCCTTCTTCGCATACTTCCTGTTAATGATAATTTGTTAACCCTTGCTGTTTCTCCAATCTTTAAATCTGTTAAAGAACATACAGATTCATTCATAATACAGTTCACCTCAAAATAAGTATTAGTATAAGAAAACTTTATTTCCTAATGCTATAATATGATTAAAAAACTATTTTTGTACCATAGGATGAACTCCATAACGCTATTAAAAAAACATAAAACCCCTTTTCACAATTACGAAAAGGGGTTTTATGTTTCACTAAGTACCAAAATCTTTCTTCTTCCTTCCTGCTTGAATTAAAAATTCAAGACTTATATATCAAGTAAAGCGCCCTAATAACTGAGACTCTTTACAGTTTTATTATAGTACCAATATCATAAAAACACAAGCCTAATTTAGGGTAGAATTTGTTAATTCTACCCTAAAAATTAAATTTAAACTAAACTATCACTCAAATGCTATTATTATCGAGTCCGCACGCCTTTTTTTGAGGAAAATACCGATTTTTCCGCCGTGTCTGGGTTAGTGGACAGGTCTATTAAGAATTACTATAATATAAGCCTGCCAGTTTTTTAAAATTTGGACGCCCAACACTACTTAGCAAATAGGCTGATTTTTCCGCATCATCTTTTCGGTTTTTATTTAATTCCGAAATGATGGTATCGGCTGTATGTATCCCTATTCCGTGCCCAAAATAAAGCCCATTTCCTAAATCAATTGTATTTTCTCCCTGCCACTCTGGGCTTAGTGGATCTACATCTGGGTTCACAAAATACCTACGGTCACCAGGCAGAAAATCCTCCACCTCATTAGTTACGCCAATCCCTCGTAGGTTTTTATCAATATTATGCCAATTCATAAGTAGTATTTTCGGAAACATCTCGTTAAAAGCATCCTCTGGGAAAATATTAAGTAGCGCCTTATAATAAACAATAACCATTGCAGTTGCACATTCTGTACCATACTTAGAACTATTCACAAAAATATCACGAATAGCGTCACTTGCTTTAACATTATCCTTTAACAAAAATCCACCTTGTTTAGTTAGCTCCCAATAATCAGGGTTGCACTTTGCTTCACGAAAAACTCTAAATTCCACCTTGCTTTTATATAAATCCTTTGCAGTGCTAACAATTTCCCTTCTTAGCATAAGTTCAAACTTCAATTGCTCTATTGAATCGTATCGATATTCTTTTTCGCTTGAAGATAAAATTTTAATAATGCTTCGCTCTATGCCGTTCTCGGCATATTCACTACTAAAAGCATCAACATCTAAGGGTTTATTTGAAATTATAATCATATTCACACCTCTAAATCTACAATAACTGGCTGAGGATTGCTGGTTAAATTAAAGCTCTCACCAGTAAAAACTAAATTTGGATAATTCTCCTTAAACCACGAAAGATAAGCTGTATATTTAACAGGCTCAATATTAAGCAGTTTACACGCTAAATCAATATCATCCTTATTTGTAGAACGAAGAAAGCCTGCAATTATTCTTAGTGTTTCTGGGATATTAGCCTTAAAGAATGCCCATACTAAATCGTGAACAAATGTCCCTTTTCTGTTTCGTTTGAAAATCATATCTGCAATAATTGGCAGGATTGTTTTATCATTATATGTCATTATTAAAATAGCTGCTGTGCCGTCTAAAATTCTATCATATTCACTATTTAAACCATCATCATTAGCGCCAGTTATTAATATCCATTTTAAAGCACTAATAATTTCTTCACTACCTTCTGTTAACAAGGTGTCCGCTTTTAATATTTTTTTGCATATTTTTATGGCAATAGTGTTTCTTGAATTAAGGTGTTTATAAAGGTCAAATTCCTCAATTTCAGGCAAAAGCGTGAACAAAGAAGCAAATAATAAACGCTTATCATTTAATAAACTCACAGCCATTTCACCCTCGCAAAGCTTGCGAAAAGCAGTTTTTAGTGCATTACTTCCATTAACAAACCGTATTCTATCTAAATAACTTATTGCTTTCAAAAACATATATTTTCCCTCTTTTCATACAAAGTACTTAATATATAATATTAAAAAAGGTTATCCTTGTTGATAAATCCATAGTAATATATTTGCAATCGAGTAAAAAAAGATGTATAATTATTTTTTAAACTTTTCTTTAATAAGAGGTGAATTATTATGCTTGCAAATTTATGGCGAGGCTTTATAGAAGGGCAGTGGCAAAATTCAATTAACGTAAGTGATTTTATTATTAAAAATTATTCGCCATACACAGGTGATGAGGGCTTCTTATCCCCCGCTACCGAGCGAACAAAAATAGTTAATGAAAAATACCTTAAATTAAAGGAGCTTGAGAACGAATGGGGTGGAGTGGTTGATATTGACACCACCACAGTTTCGTCCTTGCTTAATTATCGACCTGGATATATAGATAAAGAAAACGAAATTATAGTTGGCTTGCAAACAAACCGACCACTAAAACGAAGTGTTAATCCGTTTGGCGGCATAAAAATGGCAGAGCAAGCGTGCAACGCCTATGGTTACGAGCTTTCAGATAAAATAAAGGACTTATTTGCATACCGCACAACCCATAATGACGGTGTATTTAGGGTGTACACGCCAGAAATGAAAGCTGCTAGACGTTGTGGAGTTATTACAGGCCTGCCAGACGCATACGGACGAGGCAGAATTATAGGTGATTACAGGCGAACTGCTCTTTATGGAGTAGATTTTTTAATTACTCAAAAGAAAAAAGATAAGCTTGAGCTTGGCACACGCCCAATGGACGAGGAAAACATAAAGCTTAGCGAGGAAGTTTTTAGACAAATAGACTTTTTAGAAAAGCTAATTAAAATGGCATCTGAATATGGCTTTGATATTTCAAAACCAGCTAAAAATGGGATTGAGGCTACTCAATGGTTATATTTTTCATACCTTGCCGCAATTAAGGAACAAAACGGTGCAGCAATGTCACTTGGCCGTGTAAGCACGTTCCTTGACATATACTTTGAACGTGACATCAAAGAGGGAACATTTACAGAGGAACAGGTGCAAGAAATTATTGACGATTTTGTATTAAAATTAAGAATGGCAAGGCAGCTTCGCACACCAGAATATAATGACTTATTCGCAGGCGACCCAACTTGGGTTACAGAATCTTTAGGTGGCATTGGCGAGGATGGTCGCTCAATGGTTACTAAATCATCCTTCCGATTTTTGCACACGCTATATAACCTTAGCCCTGCACCAGAGCCAAATTTAACTGTTTTATGGTCTGCAAATTTACCAGAAAGCTTCAAGCAATACTGCGCAAAGGTTTCGTGTGATACAGATTCTATTCAATATGAAAATGATGATTTAATGCGCCTTATATATGGAGATGACTATGCAATTGCCTGCTGTGTATCCGCCGCAAGGGTTGGCAAGCAAATGCAGTTTTTTGGCGCAAGGTCTAACCTTGCAAAGGTGCTTTTATTATCATTAAATAATGGACGTGATGAGCTTACAGGCGAGCAGGTTGGCCCCATTAGCACCCCTATTTCTGATGGTGCGCTGGAATATAACGATGTGCTAAATCGCTTTAAATCTTACTGCGAATGGCTATGCAAGCTATATGTAAACACAATGAATGTAATTCACTATATGCACGATAAATATGCCTATGAGAAAATACAAATGGCACTTCATAATACAGATGTAGAGCGCTTTATGGCTTTTGGAGTATCTGGACTATCCGTTGTTGCAGATTCCCTTAGTGCAATTAAATATGCAAAGGTGTATCCAATAAAAAATGAAGATGGCATAGTTATAGACTTTAAGGTTGAGGGTGAATTCCCTAAATTTGGTAATGATGATGATAGGGTTGATTCTATTGCGCAGTGGTTAACTGATTATTTTATAAACGAGCTTAGAAAGCATAAAGCATATAGAAATGCTATTCACACTCTTTCAATTCTTACCATAACATCTAATGTAGTTTATGGTAAAAAGACAGGCTCTACCCCAGATGGCAGAAAAAAAGGTGAGCCGTTTGCAGCTGGTGCAAACCCAATGCATGGGCGTGAATTAGACGGTGCATTGGCTTCACTTAATTCTGTTGCAAAGCTAAACTATAACTGCTGTCGTGATGGTATTTCTTGCACCTTTAACATTACGCCAGATTCAGTTGGAAGCACGCCAGAGGAACAGCATAAAAATTTAGTTAGCATTTTAGACGGTTATTTCGCACAAAAGGCTCATCATTTAAACGTAAATGTTTTAAATAAAGAGCAATTAATAGACGCAATGGAGCACCCTAACAAATACCCAAACCTTACTATTAGGGTTTCGGGCTATGCTATAAATTTTAATACTTTAAGCAAGGAGCAACAAAAAGAAGTAATTTCAAGAACCTTTCATAACAGGATGTGATTATGATGCGTGGAAGTATTCACTCAATGGAAACACTTAGTGGCAGAGATGGTCCTGGCATAAGAACAGTTATTTTTATGCAGGGCTGTTCCCTGCGATGTAAGTACTGCCATAACCCAGATACTTGGGAGGTGGGCGAATTTAACACGGATACGGAAGCCCTTATGAAAAAGCTGAACCGCTACAAGCCTTATTATGGCAAGGACGGTGGAATTACGCTTTCTGGTGGCGAGCCATTTATGCAAGCAGAATTTGTTAGCGAGCTTTTGCACCTTGCAAAGGAAAATAACATTAATACAGCAGTAGACACCTCTGGTTATTTTTTAAACGAATATGTAAAAACTGCCCTAAATTATACAGACCTTGTGCTTCTCGACATTAAGCACAGTGACAGCATTGCATACAAAAAATTAACTGGCGTTAATATATCCCACAGCCTTGAATTTTTAGACTACTTAAAGAGAATAAAAAAGCCTGTATGGATTCGTCAGGTTATAATTCCAGGAATTAATGACACAGAGGAGCAGGTTATAGAGCTTATGCATTTAATAAAAGGTGTTAACATAAAAAAGGTAGAGCTGTTACCCTACCATACCTTAGGTGTGTATAAGTGGGAAAAGTTAGGGCTTGGTTACTCATTAAATGGTGTTGAGCCACCCTCTGAGGCTACAATGGCAAGGCTTAACAAATTAAACCAATTTGCGAATTTTTCCCACAATAAATAAAATTATTGGCATTATAATAGTAAACCCAATTATTGCAAACACTAATACATTGGAAAGGTTTATAAGCTCGATAATGTTGCCTGCAATATACATAGATAAGATATATATAATAACCACATACATATTTATAAAAGGCTTTTCGCTTGGTGCTTTGAATAACCAATTTATAATATGAATACCCACAAATAAAAACGATGTTATAATTGAAAAATCTGTTAATGTCCAAATTGCTATAAGGCTTGATTCAACCCTTTCTATTATTCCAAAAAGTGATATATCCTTAACTGCTGCAAAAAATGGCAAGTTCATTTTCGCAACAACAACAAAAAAAAAAACACCTACAGGGGATATAACAACAAGGCTAAGGAGTATTGCAAGCAAATAACTTGAATGAAACCCAAAACTTTTAACTTTATCCTTTCCCTTAACTTTATCTGACAAAATAAACAAAAATGTAACATACCCAAGTATTGCGGTAGTACCCACGCTTGCTTTTAGCACAGGGAAAATATCCTTATAAGTTATTGGATATAAATTATCTATCTCAACCTCAGGAAATATAAGGATATTAACTACTAAATATGTTAATACAACAATAGGTAAAAATATTTCATTCATTCTTGCAAATATAGCAAGCCCAGACCTTAAAACAACAGCAATGATAGTAAGAAATATTACCGAAAACAAAAAACTATTTGTATTAGGAAATAAGGAAGTAACCATTCTCTCTGAATAATATCTTACATATAATGCACCTAAAATAGTAATTAATATTAGGTATGCAATATTTAAAGCAGTTCCTAAATACTTTCCAAAAATCTTTTGCACAATGTCTAAAAATGATTCTTTTTTAAATTTATTAAAAAATTGTTGAAATATTAAAAAAAGCACAAGTAAAATTCCCAAAGACACAGTTGGAGCAAGCCAGCCTGCTTGCCTTGCAGCCTTTGATACATATACTGGTATTAACCTTATAGCAGGTGACCCAACAAGTAATACATAAATTATCAGTAATTGTCTTAGTGAAATTTCATCTTTTATTTGCATTATCTTAAATCCCCCCTTATTAATACTTAACCCCTAACAGCTTTAATATATTAAAAGCCAAGCTTGGTCTAAATGGCTCTGAATAATAAAATGCTCCAAAAGCAGTGGCAAATATTGCGATTAAAACATAAGGCACAATAACATTTATACTTTTATCTTTAAAACTCATAATTTCAATAACAGCTAAAACTATCATAAATAGCACAAATATGACCATATAAAGCCTCCTATTTATTTTTACTGCTTCTAATTGGGTTGTTAAACAAATATGCTCTTGCAATGTGAGATTTAACCTTAACCACAATTTCTGTTCCCTTATAAATCTCCTCCCAATTATCCTTCATTTTTTCCCATTCTATTGGATACTTGTGATATACTGCGTTTGATATCCCAAAAGGGTCCAACCCATATTGCTGTGCCAAATATATAGCGCTTTGGGCTTCCTGCAATATTGCTTCATTCTGCCGCTCTTCAAGATACTTTAAAGTGTCTTGAACAAATAAATCCTTGTCAGCATATTGCTCGTCTAAATTAGAGGTTTCCTCTATTTCTACTGTTATATTTAAAACACCATTTTTTAGTACAGGCTTTATTTTTCTGCTTGCATTAATAATTTCTAAGGATACATCACCACCAGTTTTATCCTTAACAACAATAATTCCAGATTTCACATTATGGTTAATCCAGTTTACTCCTCTGCCTGCACCATAGGTAGCAAACTCACTAAGCTGGTTATTTTTAAATAGCGCAAAGCCATTTAAAATAATATCTTTTTTATTCAAATCCCCTTGTGTTTTCTTTTCTGCATCAATAAGCTCGGCACAGGGTAAATATGCAGAGGCAATGCCGTTTTCAAACATAGCAATTGCAGTTGAAAGTTCAATGCTTTTAGATATAGAAATACCGTCTGTATCACTTAACAATGCATTAAGCATATCAGGAAAAAACATACTACTGGTATTGCTTTCTTTAATAAAAGTTTCAGCAGTGGTTCCCTTTACAATAATAACCTTTGCATTAAGCCTTAGTTCATGGTCACGGGTGAAAAAATCCAAATACTTCATAATGTCTTCCCTTGCAAGCTCTTCACTAATTATAATTAAGCCATTATGCCCCCAAAAGACGTCTTGATTGCTAAATGAATGAAAATTCCTAACTGCCTCAAAAACTGTTTTCCCCTCCGAATTCATTACAATAGAAGCCTCCTCACCAGATTTTGGATTAGAACCTTCCATAGGAATCTTTTTTTTAGAGATAGTTGTTAAACGTATATTTCCATTGTCTGATACTGCCTTATCTATACCAACAGCTCTAATAAAATTACTTTTTCCTATCTCTATTCCACTAACATTTAGTGTTTCACAGCCAGTCAAAGTGCAAATAACAAGAGGTATAATTATTAAAATAATGAAATACACTAAACGATTTCTCATAATATGTCCTTAGCCTTTATCCCTCTCTTTTTTTATTTTTAACATTCAATTCATCTGGTCTAAGCTTCATAAATTTAACTGGAATTCTAATCAATGTATCATCTAAAACTCTTTCTTTACTTGAAACAAGAGGTGAAAGATACGGAATACCGAATACTTCCAACCTGCATAAGTTATATGTCAAAACTACAAGTCCCATTATTAAACCGAAAAGCCCTAATATACTACTACATATAGCAAGAATAAAACGCCATACTCTAAGTGCATTTGACAAATCTTGATTCGGCATTGCAAAGCTTGCTATTGCAGTAAACGCTATTAGTATAACAACCGCAGGTGAAATTATTTTAGCTTGCACCGCTGCCTGTCCCACTATCAAAGCACCCACAATACTTACAGTTTGACCAATATTTCTTGGCATTCTAAGCCCCGCTTCAAAAATCACCTCAAATGCTAATAGCATAAGTAAGGTTTCAAAAAATGATGGAAATGGAACTGCAATTTTTGATGCAGCAATTGAAAGAACAAGCTCTGTTGGTAACAATTCTGGGTTGAATGATGTTACTGATATATAAAAAGCAGGCAGGGTTAAGGTTAAAAACATAAGGTCATATCTTAGCATTCTAAGAAGTGAGCTTATTATAAAGTTACGGGAATAATCCTCTGGTGCCTGTAATAGCTGTACAAGTGTAGTGGGTACAACAAAAGCAAGAGGAATACCATCAACAATAACCCCAACTCTCCCTTCAAGCAAGTCTGCACAAAAAACATCTGGTCTTTCTGTTGTCTTAACTTGTGGGAAAATAGAATAAATATCACTACTCAAACTACCCTCAATAATTGCCGTGCTTATGACATTATCAACATTTAGGCTATTTATCTTTTCCCTTACTGCGTTAACAATATTAACATTAGCAATATTGTCCATATAAACTATAACAACAGGTGTAGCAGTTTGTTTTCCAACAACAGTTTGCTCAATTATAAGGTTTTGAGATTTTATCTTTGCCCTTAATGTTGAAGTATTAACTCTTAAAACTTCTATAAATGAATCCTTTGGGCCTTTTGTAACGTTTTCACTTGTCGGCTCAATTATTGCTCTTTTTTCGTAGCCCTTAGTATTGAACACTATTGCCCTTTTTAGCTCATCAAAAACAAGTACGGAATCCCCACTCAGAATATCATTAATAACTTCGGTCAAAACATCAGATTTTATTTGAGCAGCAAAATATATTGCCCCATTTTCGATAAGCTTGTAGGCATCGCTCAAATTTTTAACATCACAAAATTTACCCTCCTGATTAAGTGGCTTTAAAACAAAATCGCTAACATACATAGGGTTTGTCATTCCATCAATATATATCAGGGTAACAGGTAAATTTTTATCATCATTTATAAATATCTCCCTAAACTTTACATCAGGGCTTTTACCTAAAATCTTTTTAATATTACTGCTTGTCAAATCGGTGCTGTTTTCCGGTGGCTTTTCTTCGTTACTATTTTTTCCAAAAATGTTTTCAAACATATAATCACCCTGTTGCTATTATGTGTATACAAAGGTAAATTATACATTTCCTATAATTTTATGCTTGATGAATATATGATTTAATGATAAACTATAATAGGTGGTGAATAATTTGAGTGAAGAAAGAATAATTACATCTAATAATATTTTAGAAGATGGTGAGTTCGACACATCTCTTAGACCTCGTGTTATTTCCGAGTATGTAGGGCAGGAAAAAGCAAAGGAAACCTTGCAAATATATATAGAAGCCGCACGCCAAAGACGTGAGGCACTTGACCATGTTCTTCTTTATGGCCCGCCAGGGCTTGGGAAAACTACATTGGCAGGCATAATTGCAAACGAAATGGGCGTTAATATTCGCATAACAAGTGGCCCGGCAATTGAAAAACAGGGCGATTTAGCCGCACTCCTCACCAATCTATCCGAGCATGATATTTTATTTATAGACGAAATTCACAGGCTTAGCCGTTCAATTGAAGAGGTTTTATACCCTGCAATGGAGGACTATGCTCTGGATATTATAGTTGGACAAGGTCCATCTGCACGCTCAATTAGGTTAGATTTGCCAAAATTTACGCTAATTGGCGCAACAACTCGTGCCGGTCAATTATCTGCACCACTTCGTGACCGTTTTGGTGTTATTTCACGTTTAGAGCTATACTCCCCTGCCGAGCTTTCGCAAATAGTAGGGCGTTCTGCAAATATACTTAATGTTCAAATCGACGAATCTGGCAAGCATGAAATTGCTTCACGTGCACGAGGAACCCCTCGTATTGCAAACCGTCTTCTACGCCGTGTGCGTGATTATGCACAAATACGGGCAAATGGAATTGTAACAAAGGACGTTGCAGACAAAGCCCTCACAATGCTTGAAATAGACAAAATTGGGCTTGATAGGATTGATAAGCATATGATGCTTTCAATTATAAATAGCTTTGGCGGAGGTCCAGTTGGGCTGGACACTCTTGCCGCTACAATTGGAGAAGATTCTATTACAATCGAAGATGTTTATGAGCCATATTTGTTGCAGCTTGGCTTTATAAATCGTACTCCTCGTGGTAGAATGGCAACCAAAACAGCATACGATTATTTTGAAATCCCAAGGTTAGT
>CAYVWT010000050.1:0-10974 GCA_964455565.1 uncultured Clostridiaceae bacterium
TTTAGCAATATAGGTATTAGGCAATAAAAATTGAATTAGGGGTACTAATATTGAAATCGAGGTATTTTAATTTTAAAAATAATTCGATAAAATAATGTATCCGTCAAATACAAACCACATTCACAAAAAACCCCATACATTTGACCGAGTTGGTCTATGTATGGGGTTTTCAATTTATTTTAGTTTCTGTTGATATTTGAAGATTGTTGACAATTAAAAATATTTACATTGTGTTATTTTTATAAGTATAATATAATAATTAGTGTAAGCTATGGGCAAAAGAATTTTTTGCACATATATGTTTAAAGTGAAAAGTGAGTTGATAATATGTTTATTGAAAGAAAAACTTCATCCGATTTTATGGAAAAAGCAATACATAGTGCCAAAACCTTTACCCTTTCTACTGGTGTAAACAGTTTTATAATTAATAATAACGAAGAAGAAGCTAATTTAACAAACCTTTGTTCATGTAGTTTTTGTCAATATATGCAGAAGGTTACGGGAGCAATATCAAAATGCAAAAACGTTCATGGTTATGCCACGGAGCAGGCGGAACGCTTTGGTGGCAAATATATATATTTTTGCCCTTTGGGCTTTGTGCATTTTATTTCTCCGTTAGTTAATGGTGGTGTATTGGAGGGTGCTATTGTTGGGGGCCCGTTATTGATGATTGAACACGAGGAATTCTTTTTTGAAGAGATTTTAGGTAAGTATGATATTGCGAAAAATCATTTAAATACACTTAACAAAGAACTAAAAACTGTTTCATTTATCCCACCAGAGAGGGTAAGTGGTTTGGCTGAAATGCTATATATCACTACCTCGTATTTAAACAAAAGCGAAGAATTGTTAGAAGCAAATAATGTGCTTTTGCAACAGTCGGAGATATCTGGTGTGATACATCGAATAAAAGATCAAGAAAATAATATTGAGGTTTATCCTATGAATAAGGAACGTGAGCTTCTGGGTAAGATTGCGTTAGGTGATAAGGTGGGGGCAAGTGAACTGCTTAATGATATATTAGGACATATATTTTTTGCTTCAGGTGGAAAATTTGAAATAATAAAAGCGAGAATATTGGAACTTTTGGTTTTGCTCTCTCGGGGGGCATTGGAGGGTGGCGCCGACACGGAAGTTATTTTTGGCATGAATTATCAGTACCTAAATGAGATAAATAGTTTTAAAAATATAGAAAAGCTAACTCTATGGCTTTCGGAAATAATGGTTAGGTTTACCGAACGGGTTTTTGATTTTAAAGACATTAAGCATGCTAATGTGATTTCAAAAGCGGTTGAATATATGAAAAGAAACTACATGAAAAAGATTACGCTAGAAGAGGTAGCGGAGCAATGCTTGTTAAGTCCATCATATTTCAGCAAAATATTCGGCGAAGAAATGAAATGGAATTTCAATAATTACCTAAATCAGGTACGCATAGAAAATGCAAAAACGCTATTGATAAATGATTCGATGCAACTTGTTGATATTGCATTATTAACAGGATTTGAAGACCAAAGCTATTTCACGAAGGTATTCAAGAAGATTGTTGGTGTGACTCCTAGGAAATTCAAAGAATTAAGAGGCAGAATCACTTGAATTTAATATACAAGCAACCTTTAATAATTGTAATATATTTAGAAATCGTAATTTATTACAAAAAATGAGAAACAATAACAAGATATTGACCTTAATTTGATTTATAATTAAGTTAAATTAAATTAAAAGGAGGTCTTGTTATGAGTAAGAATTATACTTCAATTGCATACGCAAATTCAAATGACTTTGTGTACGGAAAATCTGTTTATCCAGTAACCTGTAAAAATGGGATGGTTATCGGTGGTGGTGATATTTATCCTGAATTAAATTTCACGCTTCCAACTATGTTAATTACAGAAGAGACGATGCCAGAGGTAATTAGGCAATATCGTGAGATAATTACTGGTGCATGTGAAAGAGCAAAGGAATTATATTCTTCACCTTTTGTCGCAGAAATTGAGCTTTTGCCACCGACTACATACAACCCTAAATGGGGAATTGAAATCACCAAGAACGTTCGTGAAATAATGTGGGAATACGAGCAAAAGCACGGATTGAAAAGCGCTCTAAGAATTACCCCTGTTGATATTCGTGAAGATAAAAAGTCTGAGCATATGTGGAGAGGAAAGCATTGGGAATCCATTATGGAAACATTTGAAGGATGCGCAAATGCTGGGGCTGATTTCCTTGCTATTGAATCAATCGGTGGTAAAGACATTCATGATGATGCTATAATGTTCTGTGATATTAACAAATCTCTTTTTGCGCTTGGAGTTTTGGGTGCAAGGGATATGACAAAGCTTTGGACTGAGATAACTTCGATAGCAAACAAAACAGGCACAATATCAGGTGGCGATACAGCTTGCGGTTTTGCCAATACAGCAATGGTATTAGCTGATAAGGGTTATGTGCCAAGGGTTTTCTCTGCTGTTATACGTGTTATGACTGCAGTGCGTAGTTTGATAGCAATAGAAAATGGTGCTGTTGGTCCGCATAAGGACTGTGGATATGAAGGCGTATATGTTAAAGCAATAACTGGCACTCCTATTGCAATGGAAGGAAAGTCAAGTGCTTGCGCTCATCTTAGTCCTATAGGAAACATCGCTGCATGTGTTGCCGATCTTTGGAGCAATGAATCTATTCAAAACATCAAGCTGCTTGGTGGCATGGCACCAACAGTTTCGATGGAGCAATTGATATATGATTGTCGTCTAATGAATGAGGCAACAAAGCGTGGTGACGATACACGTGTGCTAATGAGGGATTTACTTGCTGACTCAGACTCAAGATATGACCCACAAGCTTATGTTCTTCGCCCTGATGTTGTGCTGGATATATCTAAAGAACTTGTAAAGTACAATGACCCATTTAGTCGTACAAAGGCTGCTGCTCTGATAGCTATTGACAGGTTGCGCAAGGCTATTAACAACAAAGAAGTGTCAATACCTGAAAGAGAAGAATCTTGGTTAGATAACATGGAAGCTCAGTTAAATACCGTTCCTGTTGATGAGCAACAATTTATTAATGATATGGTAGAAGAAAATACTTCTGAGAAATTTGTGCCTGCAAAGTATGATTTGTAAAATTAAATTGAATTAGTTATATTATAATAAATATTATGTAAATAGGAGGAACTTTAAATGATATTAGGACAAATTTCTGAGGCGCTACAAAAAGGTAAGGCAAAAGATGTAAAAGAACTTGTGCAACAAGCAATAGACCAAGGAATTACAGCTAAGGATATATTGGAAAAGGGACTGCTCGAAGGTATGGGTATTATAGGTGGGAAATTCAAGAATAACGAGGTATATGTTCCAGAAGTATTGATAGCAGCTCGTGCGATGAATATGGGAGCTGCACTACTTAAACCTTTATTAGCTGATGAAGGTGTAAAAGCTACCGGTAAGGTTATATTAGGAACTGTGAAAGGTGACCTTCACGATATAGGTAAAAACCTTGTTCGCATGATGATGGAAGGCAAAGGCTTAGAAGTAATTGATGTAGGTGTAGATGTACCTGCTGAAAAGTTTGTAGAAGTATATAAAGCTGAAGGTGCACAAATTATTGTCTGCTCAGCACTTTTGACAACCACTATGGGTGAGATTAAAGGCGTTATTGATGCATTTGTTGATGCTGGACTTCGAGAAAATGTAATTATTATGTGTGGCGGAGCACCTGTTACTGATAACTTTGCAAAAAGCATAGGCGCAGACTATTATACCTCTGATGCAGCTTCAGCAGCTGAAGTTGCCCTAAAAGCAGTTAGCGCATAATTATGGTTAAGATTGATATTATAACTGGATTTTTAGGTGCAGGTAAAACAACTTTTATCTTGAAGCTTATCGAAGCATTTTCTAAAACAGACAAGAAAATAGTAATAATTGAAAATGAATTTGGCAAAATTGGTATTGATGGCTTGTTAATTCAAAAGAGTGGAATACCTGTATACGAAATATCTAACGGTTGTGTATGCTGTACACTTAAAGGCGATTTTCAGTCGACTCTTGACGATATTGTTGAAAAATTAAATCCAGACCACATAATTATCGAGCCATCTGGAATTTTTATAATTGATGATTTTAACGATATAATTAAGGGTTGTCGGAGCTCGTTTACTGTTAACAGCTGTGTTTGTATAGTGGACTGCCTTAGCTTTTTAAAACAAAAACAACGATATACTATGTTTTTTCAAAGCCAGCTTAAAAGTGCCACAAGCATAGTGCTTAGTAAAAGTCAGTTTGTAGATGATGTTGATTCAATAGTTAAAGAGTTGAAAGAAATAAACCCACATATACATATTATGACTGCCGATTGGCAAGATATTGGTGATGCAACTATGCTCTTAGGTGCTGGAATATCTTATGATACTGAGGTATCAGTTTTAGAGCATATAGAAGGTCATGGATTCGAGACATTTGGAATGCCTGTAACACAAACTTTTAATAAAATAGAATTAAGTAAATTTTTATCTTCGGTGAAAAAGGGCTTGTTTGGAGATATTATCCGTATGAAAGGTGTTGTTAAAACGGATACTTCAATAGTTGAATTACAATACACAAACGGATATTACAGCATTAAAGAAACTGAAAGTGATAGCCCAACTGTTGTTAGTGCAATAGGCGAGGACATACACGAAAACAAGCTTTTGAAATTTTTTAGCAGGGGACAGTTAGCCTGTAAATAAAAATATAACCCTTCTGCACAATTTTGCAGAAGGGTTATATTTATTATTCAAATGTGAGGATTTCATCATTATGAGATGGTTGTACTGTGCATTTTGGTGGAACTACAATAAATTTATCACTATTCCAATTACCACCTAAGAAGTTTTCTATTAGCTCGGAACTGCCTTCAAGTGCATCGAATTCCCATCTTAGAAAATTAGCACATTCTTTTGTATAATCAATAAATTTTCCAAATTCAAGGTCTTTCCAATTTACATAAGTGCAACGTGAATATTTTGTCATCCAGTTTTGTTCCATTTCCATCAGATATTCTGCGTTATCCTCACCATATTTTTCTTCATATTCTTTATATATAGTATTATATCGCTCCTCGGATGGCATAAGGACATTTTCAATCCATCCTGTCGAATACCAATAGACACCACCACTATATTTGTCAAAATAACTTTTGTATTTTTCTTTGCTACCTAAAAGCAGGGTTATACAATCGTGTGCTTTTGGAATAATAAGCTTATAATTTTTAGAGGAAAGACCTACTATACCATTGCTACAAAGACCATATCCGATAAGAATTGCATCAAATTGTTTGTCGTTACAACTGTGAATATCAAGGTTATTATCAATAGCGTCAATTTCACTTTGTAGAATTTCACGCAATTTTTCAGGCTCGTTATGAAAGCCTTGTCTAATAAATGTTATGTCTATAAAATTTTCACACTTTGCAGAAACGAGAGAAATTTCTCTTTGTAGAACCTTGCAAGCTATAAGCTTTAAATTCACAAATATCACCCCTATCGTAATTAAACTATAAATATACACAAATTACAACTAATTTTCAATACTTTCGTATTAAAATACAAATTTTAATAAAATATAACTATTTTTCGATATTTTTATATGCTATACTTCTTTAGTGAGGTGATTGTATGCCAACTGTTAACATAAATGAGAGCAAAGTTTTATGTGAAAATGGAGAAAGCCTATATACTGTTTTGTTGCGTGGTGGGATAGAAATCGATGCTCCGTGTGGAGGCAATGGAACTTGTGGTAAATGTTATGTTTGGATTAATAACGTTGGTAAATGTAAGGCTTGCGAATATATTGTAACAACTGATATAACTGTAAGCACTAAGATTCCACGCAGTGAAATTGCGACAAAAGGAATGTTGCGTGATGTTGTTTCAACCAATAGCAAGCAATTAATAGCAGTTGATATTGGTACAACTACCGTTGTTGCGTATGCCTTGCAAAATGGTCAAATAATAGATGTCGAAAGTTCGATTAATTTGCAAAAGTCTTATGGCGCTGATGTTATAACTCGTATAAATTTCACAATGGAAAATGAATATGGTCTGGAAAAATTACATCGTGTAATAAAGCAACAGGTTGATGAAATAATTAAATCACTTTGCGTTAGAAACAATATTGAAACCGATAATGTTGTAATTGTAGGTAACACAACAATGCTCCATTTATATGCAAATGTTTCACCAGCTACAATAGGAGTATCGCCATTTAAGCCTGTGTTTACAGAAATGAAAAAAATTGGCAACACAACGCTTTTTCCATCAGTAGCGGGGTATGTTGGTGGAGATATAGTTGCAGCAATTTTAGCAAGTGGAATGCATTTATCAAAAAAGAAGAGTTTACTCATTGATATAGGAACAAATGCTGAAATTGCTCTTGGAAATTGTCAAGAAATAACTGTATGTGCGGCTGCTGCTGGTCCTGCTTTCGAAGGCGCCCAGATAAGCTGTGGAATAGGTGGAATTGCAGGTGCAATAAACAGTATTTCAATTGATGATAAAATAACTTATACAACAATAGATAATATGCCACCAATAGGTATATGTGGAAGTGGAATATTAGACGCTGTTTCGCAAATGTTGAAAGCAAATATTATTGACGAAACAGGTTTCTTTGAAGATGAGGAATTAAATATAGCAGATAAAATAAGTATAAATGCTGCGGACATTAGGGAAGTACAGCTTGCAAAGGCTGCAATTGCCGCTGGAATAAAAACCTTGCTTATAGAAACAAACACTAAGTTAGAAGATGTTGAAATTTGCTATTTAGCAGGTGGATTTGGTAGTTATTTGAATACGAAAAGTGCTTGTAGTATAGGTCTATTGCCATCAGAGCTTATAGATAGAATTAAGTCAATTGGTAATGCCGCAGGAATGGGAGCAGTGCTGTGGCAAATCTCTGATGATTGCAAAGTAGAGGTTGAGAGTATAATGGATATAACAAAATATCATGAGTTATCAGGTAGTAGTGTTTTTAATAATCAGTTTATAGATTGTATGCTTTTTGAATAAAATATTACAAAAATTATTAAAAAAGTTAATAACTTTTACAAGAAATAATGTTATTATGTTAGCGTGGTGGTTTTGTGAAATTATATATCCAAGGTTCAAAGATAGAGCTACGCATAAAAGAGCAACTTAGACAATTTTCAATAGCAACTGGTGTTGGTTGTTTTTATGTGCCAAGAGATATTAATGGTTATCACCCTAAGGACTGCTGTTTGTTTTGCAGAACTGTAACTGGTGTAACTGGCAAGTCTGTTGACTGCCACAAGGCGCTTACGTATGGGGCGTATCAGGCAGAGCGTTTTAGTGGTAAATATATATTTTATTGCCCTATGGGAATGGCTCATTTTGCATCACCTATTTTTGATGATGGTCGTGTTTTAGGTGTAGCAATAGGTGGTCCTGTGCTTTTAATAGAGCAAGATGAGTATATTTCAGAAGATTTGATAGATAATCTTGGTATTGATGCTTGTTATATTGAAAAACTTAAAGAGGATTTGAAATCTATAAACCAACTATCGCCAGAGCGAGTAACTGCATTATCTGAAATGTTGTTTTCTGTATGTTCTTTCGTCAGTGGTGCAGATCAATTGCAATATTTAAGTGATGAAGAATCTATGGGTAATGATATATCAAAGTATATTGATTACATCAATACTATGGGTGGTGATAATACTACAAGTGTCTATCCGATTGAAAAAGAACGTGAGCTACTCGCACTTATATCAGCAGGTGATAAGGAATATTCCCAAAAGCTGTTAGACGAAATACTTTGCCACATTATAGCATATTCAAATAATGATTTTGAAAAGGCTAAATCTCGTGTTTTAGAGCTTGTTGTGTTGCTATCGAGGGCAGCACTTGAAGGAGGAGCTGATGTAGAACAAATTTTTGGTTTGAACTATAAATATCTAAGTCAAGTGAATTCGTATAAGACGGTTGAAGAATTGTCAAATTGGCTTTCTAATATAATGGTTCGTTTTACAGATTGTGTTTTTAATATTGTAAATGTAAAGCATGTTGACACAATATATAAAGCTGTTGATTATATAAAGAGAAATTATGCCAAAAAAATTACATTAGAAGATGTTGCAAATTATGTATTTCTAAGCCCATCATATTTTTCAAAGATATTTAAAGAAGAGGTAGACGTTAGCTTTATTAATTATCTAAATAATATTAGAATAGAGAATAGCAAACGTTTATTGCTTAAAGAAGAACTTAGTATGATTGAAATTTCAGAAATGACAGGCTTTGAAGATCAAAGTTATTTTTCAAAGGTGTTCAAAAAAATTACAGGTGTAACCCCAGGTAAATATCGCCAGAGACATGGCAAAATATAAAAAATAGGAGGAAATGAAAATGAGTATACTTCAAGAGATTTCAGAGAATTTGCAAAAGGGTAAGGCAAAGATTGTAAAAGAATTGGTACAACAAGCTATAAATGAAGGAATTAGTGCTAAGCAAATATTGGACGAGGGCTTGCTAGCTGGTATGAGTATAATTGGTGGAAAATTTAAGAATAACGAAGTTTATGTACCAGAGGTTCTAATTGCAGCAAGAGCTATGAATGCAGGCGCAGAAATTTTAAAACCCATCCTTGCAGAAGATGGTGTTGTTGCAGCAGGGAAAGTTATTCTTGGAACAGTTAAGGGCGATCTTCACGATATAGGCAAAAATCTTGTTAGAATGATGATGGAAGGCAAGGGCTTAGAAGTTATTGATCTTGGTGTTGATGTTCCTGCCGAAAAGTTTGTTGAAGCAGCAATTGCAGAGGATGCTCAAATCGTTGTTTGTTCTGCACTACTTACAACAACTATGAGCGAAATAAAGTCAGTTATAGAGGCAATAGATGCGGCTGGTATTCGTGATAAAGTTACGATTATGATAGGTGGCGCACCTGTAACACAATCTTTCTGTGAAAGTGTTAAAGCAGATATATACACATCAGATGCGGCTTCAGCAGCAGATGCAGCAGTTGCATCATTAGCATAATATAGTTTATTAAATATAAAAAAGATACTTGGTGCCAGATATGGGCACCAAGTATCTTTTTTATAAGTTATTATACTATTTACTGTAATGCTCCTTAACAGTTGCAAAAAATGCTTCAATATTCTCTAATGCTGTAAGTGGAGGAATATCACAGCCTGATGATGGAATGTAGTTTCTGTGACCAGCTGCTTTTGCAAGCATTTCTTTCGTAGCAACTGCTACTGATTCTGGTGTGCCACCTCTGAAATGTTCAGCAGGGCTTAGGTTTCCAAGAACAGGTATATTTGCAGGCATTTTTTCTAAAATAACACCAATATCAACTGCATTACCAAAATGGTAAGCATTTGCACCAATGCGGACAATTGAATCAATAAGTGGAACTGTATTTCCACAGTTGTGGTATACAATTAAAAAGTCCTCGTCCTGCACAGCATCAACGATTTGTTTGACATATTTGCTAGAGAACTCGTCGCAAGTATCAGGTGATAAAAGCCCAGCCGCAGGCTCTGCTATAACAAGTCCGTTTGCTCCTGCCTCTTTCATAGCAATTGAATATTTTATAATGAATTCAGTAGCTTTTGAAAGAACTATATGTGTAAGCTCAGGCTCAATAAGGCATTTAATCATAATTTCCGTCATATCCATAAGTCTGCCAGATAATGAAAATGGTCCAATAACGCCTGCTAATATTGGTTTGTCGGTTATTAGGTCTTTCGTAATTGCAATAGCCCTAACACATTCACCTGTACGACCATCACCAACTTCTGGAACTTTAAGGTTTTTAGCATCCTCATCTGTTTCAATAATTCCACCAATAACTGTTGGAACTTCGTCGTCGCTAAATCTAATATTACTACCAAACGCTTCTGCTTCGACAGATAAATCCATTAGGCTAACCGCAGCGGCGCAATCAAATTTATCTGCTATCGCTTTCATACATTTTGCTTGATTATCTGCGCTTTCAACCATTTGCTTTACCGTCATTCCAAGTAGTTGGATACCTGGGAAAGATAACACTGGTAACGGTTTTTTAACAGGTGCATTTTTTAATTCTTCAATCCATTTTGACATATTCATTTCAAAGCTCAACTCCTAATTTATATTTGTTTATATTTTAAATATAACATATACTAAATTATTATGTTAGTGAATTGATATTAAATTTTGTACTATTTTAACAAAATATTAAGTAGAAGGTTAATTATACGCAAATCAATTCTGTTATGAATGACACAGAGGCTTCTGCTATAAAAGGTGTATCAATATTTAGCAGAGAAATGTTTGCATCATATCCACACAAGGTTATTGTTGTAAAATCACTTCAAACAAGAAAAGTGAAATTTTATATACTTCTGTTACAGACGAAAATGGTTATATCATATTAAACGGCAGTGTACCAAGTTATGTTGAGCCGAATTATATAGGCAAATGTGAAAATCCGATTGTGTATGATTCAAGCAAAAACACCATTAAGTTCACAGCAGTTGTTAAATTATGTCATGATGGTGGCACTATACTTAAAAATAATAATAAGCTTGAAGTTAGTGGTGCAGATTCATATCGTAGGTATTCCTTTATTAAGATTAGGCTGGTGAATCCACCAAGCCTACCTGCGGGATATAAAGGTTGTAAGTGCGGTCCTTACAAATGTTGGTTAAAATATAGTATACACTATTCAAGCTAAAAAATGCAGTGCCTGCTTCTGCAACAAATGTTGTTGTAAGTGATTCACTCTCTGCTGTTTTGGAATATAACTGCTTTATAACACCTTGGGAGTATGTATATACTTCCAAGGTGATTTTTCTTTTTAATGCACATATATTATTAATATGGTTTTTTCATATAATGATTTTTCTTTTTATGCATTTCTTCTTGAACAATTCGCAAGGTTTCGCCAAACCTTTGATAATGCACAATTTCACGAGCACGAAGAAATTTTATTGGTT
>CAYVWT010000051.1:0-7822 GCA_964455565.1 uncultured Clostridiaceae bacterium
TGGTGACCCATCCGCGATTCGAACGCGGGACACCTTGATTAAAAGTCAAGTGCTCTACCGACTGAGCTAATAGGTCATATTTAATTGCGAATGGCTGGGCTGGCTGGACTCGAACCAACGAAATGCCAGAATCAAAATCTGGTGCCTTACCAACTTGGCGACAGCCCAACATAATGGGTTTAATGCTTTAGTGGGGTGGATAGTCGGAATCGAACCGACGACATTCAGTACCACAAACTGACGCTCTACCTATTGAGCTATACCCACCATAAATATTTTGCAGCCAAAAACAAAATTTGAAATGCCTTAACTGCACAAAATGTAGTGTATAAAGCAAGTGGTACGCCTGAAGAGAATCGAACTCCTGACCCACTGCTTAGAAGGCAGTTGCTCTATCCTACTGAGCTACAGGCGCAAATAAGATGCGTTTTGTTTTTGGTCAATATACGTCAACATTGTAAAAAGCAACTGTTTGAAAATAATGGAGCGGGTGATGGGAATCGAACCCACGCGATCAGCTTGGAAGGCTGAAATTCTACCATTGAACTACACCCGCACATTGGCTCCAAACTTGTTTATTAATCATGCGGACTTTTAAAAGTATAGCAGTAAAACATTTGTTTGTCAACACTTTTTTTGAAAAAAATTATTTTTTTATTATAAACCATTCAGAAATGTTGTTAAACATATTCGTTCTAATTGGCTTAATATCGCCAGATACACGGTTGTTATATAGCAAGGCTGCAGCATCAAAATAAAGTGGAATTTGTGGCAAATCCTCTGCAAATTTATTTTGAAGTGCAAAATATGATTTCCCCCTTCCCTCATCGTTAACTTGACTTTGCAGGTCAATAAACAGTGGCTCGAAATCGGCTAAACCTTTTAAGGCGTAGGCTGGGTTTATCTCTGATGAGTAATTCATTTCGCCCAAATACATATCATAGGAACCATTTTCAATTAGCGAGTTAAATTCATCCCAATTTGCAAGGCGAAGGCTTGCATCTATCCCAACATCTTTTAGCCCTGCTTTTATTATATCTGCAACACGACATTTTATTTCGTTTTCAGAGCATACTAATAGCTCGATAGTAATATTTTGAGGCTTTAAATCCAAAGCCTCTATTCTTTCGCGAGCGAGCTTTGGGTCGAACTTGTACTGTGCTGTTTCGGCGTTATATACCCACCAAGCAGGGCTTATAAACGTTTCGGTTATCCTGCCATGAGATAATAAAATTTCATCAAAAATACGTTTTTTATTTACTGCATTAGCAATGGCAATGCGAATTTCTTTATTTGATAAATATTTATTAGTTATGTTTAGCCCTATGAAATTATAGTTTCCAGATGGATATTCCACAATTTTATTTTCAGCATTGCCAGAATATCTGCCCCAATTTTGCATATCGGTAGATACAACATCAATCTCCTTTGCTTCATAAGCAAAAATCGAAGTGTTTTTATCTGGCAGCAAATGAACTTCAATGGTGTCGATATATGGCGTGTGCTCTGCACCCCACCAGCTTTTATTGGAGCTTAGAGTGATTATTTTGTTAGCTTGACTATTGTAAACATA
This sequence comes from uncultured Clostridiaceae bacterium, assembly GCA_964455565.1. Classification (GTDB taxonomy): domain Bacteria; phylum Bacillota; class Clostridia; order Monoglobales; family Firm-18; genus CAYVWT01. The sequence goes on from CAYVWT010000051.1 coordinate 1,574, forward strand.
AGCACCTGTGCCTATTGGGGAAAAATCATCCTTTGATGGCGTTTTCGTTTGTTTAATAATTGGTATGTCAAGCAGGTTGATAAAGTTGGTCTGTGGAGTTTTTAAGGTGATTTCAACCGTGTCTGAACTTAATGCAGTAATGTTTGCAACGTTTTGAAGATTTTGGGCATAAATTGTTTTGAAATCTCCATTTTTTATTAATTGCAGGGTGCTTTCAACGTCATAAGCAGAAAAATCTGTTCCGTTATGCCATTTTACACCTGTTTTTGTTGTAATAGTCCAAACGAGCCCGTCGCTTGATACATCAAAATTACTTGCAAGAACAGGAACAGGCTTTTGAGTTTCGTCGCATTTAATTAAGCTGTCGAAAACAAGGCGAAGCATTTGCTCGTTTGCTTTATTTTGAGTAAATATTGGGTTTAGAGTGTCTGGATTATATGAATGTATTTTTAAAACGCCGCCAGCAGTTGGCATTTGCTTGTTATTGGTCTTGTAATTTTTGTTATTAGAAGGGCTACCACAGCCACAAAGTAAAATTATAACTGTAAGCAAAAGTGAAAATTTTTTAAGCATCGTTTTCTCCTTTTAGTTCCATTATCGAAACCATACTACCTGTTTTATGATTATCGCCACGATATGAATAGAATAAATCATTATTACAAAAGGTACATATATCCGTAACTGTAATATTCTCTTCTGAAATTCCTGCATTTAAAAGCTGACTTTTGCATAATTGCCATAGGTCAATGTGTGGTTTTTCACCTTTAATTATATGCTTATCTCCAAACTTTTCTTTAAATTTATCTGCAACGTCCTGCCCTACCTCAAAGTGGCACGGACCAATAGATGGACCGATTGCAACCATAATATCAGCAGGGTTACAGCCATACTCACCTTGCATTTTTTGCACAGTTTTTTGTGCAATGTTTAAAAGTGTGCTTTTCCAACCAGAGTGTGTAAGCCCAATTGCTTTTTTGTCCTTATCAAGAAAAAAAAGGGGCATACAATCTGCATGAAAAGTGCAAAGTGGAATATTTGGAATATTTGTAACAAAGGAATCAACACCTTTAATGTCGCTAACCTTCATAAACCCTTTGCCAATGTCTTTTTCGGTAACTGCATATACACAATCCTCATGTGTTTGGTTTGTGAAGACCAATTTTTTATAATCTACGCCTAATACACCACAAAAAAGCTCGAAATTTTTAACTATATTTCCATAAGCATCTTTCCTGTTAAAACCAAAATTCATATTCCCTGCTTCACCTGTGCTAACCCCACCCTTACGAGTGCTAAAACCATGTCGCACAAGCTTACTTTCTTCAAATTCTGTTATTGTTAGAAACTCTATATTATATATTTTATTGTGCTTAAACATTTTCTCACACCCTTTATATAATTTTACACTTTACTTTAATTATAGTCAACTATGAATAAAAAATTTCCCAAAACAAATAATATATTCCGAGGTAGTAGTTTTAAAAATTTACATTTTTTAAAACTAATGCTCCGCAGGAATTTATTGTGCCGCCAAATCTTTCGCCTTTGGCGAAATGGCGATGCACGAAGCACCATTTTAACGCCTTATCAGGCTCACTATAAGTGCGTTGTGTAACTTTTATTGAAATCTCGTGAGCCAGAAAGGCTAATGGTGCTTTTTATGAAAGCAGTTAAGAAATTAGGGAAACAAACATTGCATATAAATGGTGATGTAAAAATAATAGGCTATGCGAGTGTTGCAGGAAAAAAGGAGGAGGAAGGTCCTCTTGCAGAAACATTTGATATTTTGATGAATGATGGCTACTTTGGAGAGGAATCTTGGGAAAAAGCAGAGCAAAAGATGCAAAAAGAGGCAATAATTAAGGCAGTTGCAAAGTCTAACAAAGCAATTACTGATATGAATATAATTTTCGCTGGCGATTTACTTAATCAATGTATCGGTTCAACCTTTGGAATAAGGGATTTGGATATTCCGTTTTATGGTTTATTTGGTGCCTGCTCCACTATGGCAGAGTCATTAAGCATCGGCGCAATGGTTATAGATGGTGGGTTTGCAGAAAATGTGGTATGTGGTACGAGCAGTCATTTTTGTAGTGCCGAGCGCCAATTTAGACTGCCATTAGAATATGGTGGTCAGCGAACATTTACGGCGCAATGGACGGTTACAGGCTCTGGAATGGCTGTACTTTCAAACGAGGGCACAGGACCATATATAACACACATTACAACTGGAAAGATAGTGGACAAAGGTATTAAGGATGCAAGTAATATGGGCGCTGCAATGGCACCTGCGGCAGTGGACACAATTCTTACGCATTTTAACGATACAGGCAGGAAACCGAGTGATTATGACCTTATTGTAACTGGTGATTTAGGCTCACTTGGGCGTGATGTTGTTTGTGACTTGTTATTTGAGGAGGGGTTTGCCTTGAATGACAATTATAATGATTGTGGAATAATGATATTTGACGCTAAAAAGCAGGATGTTCATGCAGGGGGAAGTGGCTGTGGTTGTAGCGCAGTTGTACTTTGTGGGCATATTCTAAGCGAAATGGCAAGGGGATTTTTAAACAGAGTGTTATTTGTCGGAACTGGAGCACTTATGAGCCCAACGAGTACATTGCAGGGCGAATCAATACCATCAGTTGCACACGCTGTTGTCATAAGCAACACAAAGGAATAGGAGGTATGTATGATATACTTTAACGCATTTTGGGTTGGTGGGCTTCTTTGTGCAGTTGGACAAATTTTAATAGCAAAAACAAAGCTGACACCTGCAAGAATACTTGTTGCTTATGTGTGTGCAGGGGTACTTCTTACTGCGATTGGTGTGTATGAGCCAATAGTTAAATATGCAGGGGCAGGCGCAACGGTGCCAATTTCAGGCTTTGGATATTCACTTGGTAAGGGCGTAATGAAGGCTGTTACAGAGCAAGGCTTTATAGGGGTATTCACAGGTGGTATCGCAGGAACAGCAGCAGGGCTTGCCGCCGCTATGTTTTTTGGATACTTTTTTGCCCTAATATTTAAACCAAAAGAAAAATAGACTTGAAAAAATATTGTAGTGTGGTATAATTAGACCATATTCTTAAAGGGTGGTGTAGTTATGCTTTGTAGTAAATGCAACAAAAATATAGCAGTGGTTTTTGTGACAAGAGTCGATGGTGACGTTAAGAATAACGAAGGATTATGTATGTCGTGCGCCAAGCAGCAAGGCGTTGGGCAGATTGACGATATAATGAAACAGATGGGTATAGATGAGGAACAATTTGATGAGCTTAACAGGGAAATGATGGAAAACCCTCCTGAAATAACTCCTGATATGTTTCAAAGTGTAATGCCTATGATGAAGAATTTCTTTGGTGGTGGCGATAATCAAGATAAATTTGAGGATAATAGCGACAAAACAACCAAAACAAAAACTGCCGAAAAGCCTCGTAAAAAGAGGGTGATAGACCAATATAGCACAAATTTAACATCAAAGGCACGCAACAATGAAATTGACAGAGTGATTGGCAGAGAGATTGAAATTGAGCGTGTAACTCAAATTTTAAACCGTAGAACGAAAAATAACCCTGTTTTAATTGGTGAGCCTGGCGTTGGTAAAACTGCCATTGCAGAGGGGCTTGCAGTTAGAATTGTAAATAAGCAGGTGCCACATAAGATAATGGGCAAGGAAATATATCTTTTAGATTTTGCTGCAATTGTTGCAGGAACACAGTTTAGAGGGCAGTTTGAATCTCGTCTTAAAAACATTATTGACGAAGCAAAGGAAATTGGAAATGTTATATTTGTAATTGATGAGCTTCATAATATTGTTGCAGCTGGTGACGCAGAGGGCGCAATGGGTGCTGCAAATATATTAAAGCCTGCCCTTGCAAAGGGTGATATTCAAGTTATAGGAGCAACAACTCTTGATGAGTATCGCAAACACATTGAAAAAGACAGCGCACTAGAAAGGCGTTTTCAGCCTGTTATGGTTGAAGAGCCATCTGTTGAGGATACCATTGAAATAATTAAAGGTGTTCGTGATTATTACGAGAAGCACCATTATGTAAAAATTACAGATGAAATAATTCGCATTGCAACGGTTTTAGCCGAGAGATACATCACTAATAGGTTTTTACCAGACAAGGCAATTGATGTTATAGACGAGGCAGGCTCGAGGGTAAACCTTAATAACACTATTCTTATAGAGCTTGAAAAGCTAAAGTGTGAGCTTAAAGAGGTTCAAGACAAAAAGGAAAACGCAGTTGAGGCAGATTCAATAGAGGATTATCAAAAAGCGGCAGATTTAAAAATACACGAATGCAGGCTATTAGATGATATTGCAAAGGTAGAGGGCAAATGCAGAGATATTTATCTTACCCCTGATGATATAGCCACAGTAATTGAGATGTGGACGAAAATTCCTGTTAAGAGGATAAGCGAGTTTGAATCAAACAGGCTTATGAATTTGGAGGAACGCTTGCATCAAAGGCTAATTGGGCAAGCCGAGGCTGTTAATGCAGTTTCAAGAGCAATTAGGGTTAACAGGGCAGGTATATCAAATAAAAAGCGACCAGTTTCGTTTATTTTTGTAGGTCCAACAGGCGTGGGTAAAACAGAGCTTGTCCGCCAGCTTGCAAAGGAATTATTTGATGATGAAAATGCACTCGTGCGCCTCGATATGAGCGAATATATGGAAAAGCATGCAGTATCAAAAATTATCGGCTCACCTCCTGGTTATGTTGGGTATGACGATGCAGGGCAGTTGACAGAGAAAATTCGTCGCAAGCCTTATTCTGTAATCTTATTAGACGAAATAGAAAAGGCGCACCATGATATATTTAATGTGTTGTTGCAAATTCTTGACGAGGGCAGAATAACTGATAGTCATGGTAAGGTTGTAAGCTTTGAAAATTGCGTTATAATTATGACGTCTAATGCAGGCTCTGACCTAAAAAGTGGTTCGCTTGGGTTTAATGCAACAAGGGGCGTTGGCATTAGAAACAAGGTGGATACTGCTCTTAAACAAATATTTCGTCCAGAATTTTTAAATAGAGTTGACGAAATAATAGTTTTTGACGAGCTAACAAGACCAGAATTATTAGATATATGTACGCTTATGCTTTCAGACCTTTCGGTTGGGCTAAAAGAAAAAGGTATTTCAATTGAATATACTGATGAACTCAAACAATATATATTAGAAAAAGGCTTTGACGAAAAATACGGTGCAAGACCTATGCGCAGAGTAATTACAAAGGATGTTGAATCAAAAATAGCTGAAATGTTTATAAAAGCGGAAGTAGTAGCTGGTGAAAAACTAATAGCTACTGTTAAAAATGATGAAGTAATTGTGAGCAAAAGCTCTTAAAACTATTGACATTGCAAACCGCAACTGCTATAATATTGTAGCAGTTGCGAGAGTGGTGGAATGGCAGACACGCACGCTTGAGGGGCGTGTGGATTCGTCCGTGTGGGTTCAAATCCCATCTCTCGCACCATATCATGCTTGCCTTTGGCAAGCATGATGGCGTAGGTCGCTTTTCCGAAGGAAAAGTGATTAGCCTACTAACTAAAGTTTTAGCTTTTGAACCTTTGCCTTTGGCAAGCATGATGGCGTAGGTCGCTTTTCCGAAGGAAAAGTGATTAGCCTACCAACTAAAGTTTTAGCTTTTGAACCTTTGCCTTTGGCAAGCATGATGGCGTAGGTTGCTTTTCCGAAGGAAAAGTGATTAGCCTACCAACTAAAAAACTCTAATTCTATATAAACATTGCCGGATTGTGTAAAGGTAGCACAAGTGACTCTGACTCACTTTGTCTGGGTTCGAATCCTAGTCCGGCAACCATTAACCCCCTACAATTAATTGTAGGGGGTTAATTTATTTAGAGGAAAATAATAAATTTTATTCATTTTAATGTTTTATTATTTTTTAAAATATGGTATTATTATATGAAAATAAATTTTTGGATGGTGGAAATAATGCTACATGAATTTTCGAGAGAAGAATTATTAATAGGTGAAGCTGGGCTTGAGCGCCTTAGGAATAGTAAGGTTGCTATATTCGGCATAGGTGGAGTAGGGAGCTTTGCAGTTGAAGGGCTTGTGCGTTCAGGTGTTGGCAAATTTGTGCTTGTTGATGATGATTGTATTTGCCTTACTAATATTAATAGGCAGCTTCATGCAACTCGCAAGACGGTGGGCAAGGTAAAGATTGAGGTGATGCGTGATAGAGTGCTTGAAATAAATCCTAAGGCTAATGTGGA
>CAYVWT010000051.1:7832-10875 GCA_964455565.1 uncultured Clostridiaceae bacterium
CGTCAATTGCACGCAACAAGAAAAACAATTGGGAAAATAAAAGTAGAAGCAATGAAAGAAAGAATATTAGAAATTAACCCAAAGGCAGAGGTTACAACATATCAGACTTTTTATATGCCAGAAAATTCAAATGAAGTACCGATTGATGATTGCGACTATATAATTGATGCTGTGGACACCGTAACAGCTAAATTAGAGCTTATTATAAATGCAGGAAAAATGAATGTTCCGATTATAAGCTCGATGGGTACAGGAAATAAATTGGACCCCACACGTTTTGAGGTTACAGATATATATAAAACCTCTGTATGCCCACTTGCAAGGGTTATGCGCAGGGAACTAAAAAGTAGAGGGGTAAAATCGTTAAAGGTTTTATATTCTAAGGAAGAACCACTAACGCCAGTAGAAACATCAACATCTGCGTGTAGCGAGAACTGTATATGCCCAAAAGGAACAATTAGAAAGTGTACAGAAAGACGACAAATACCAGGAAGCATTTCATTTGTTCCGTCTGTTGCAGGGCTTATAATTGCAGGAGAAGTTATTAAGGATTTGATTGTGTAAAGCTAATTGCCTTTACTCTAATTCCTTTTTCAATTAAACCCTCAATTAGCTGTGTTTCTGTAATGCTACCTATAATTTTCATATTATCATCAATTATATTTATAATATAATACTTGTTATAGTTAAGCATTTTAAGTGCTCGCCTTGCAGGTTGATTATGCATTATGGCAATTACACCTGCACGTTCTGTGCCACTTTGCACAAGCTTTTGCCTGCTATATAATATTTCACGCATCATTATCATTTTATTTCCACGTTGCTCGGAAATGGCATTTGCAACTAAAAATGCACCAATTAGTAGTATGGAAAAATTAAATTTAGTGTAGATAATAATTATTATTCCTATGATGATTATAATTACTATTGATATTTTTGTTGTAATCATTGTAAAGTTAAAAGACTTTACATACCCCCAACGGAGTGTTAGTCCAGCTTTCATAGCCCTGCCACCATCAAGTGGGAGTGCTGGGATAATATTTATAAGCGCAATTCCTAAGTTAGCCATTATAAGAAAGCTTGCCAAATCGTCACTAATAATTCCATAATATTTTAGCCCAAGCGAAAGAATACCCATAATTATATTACTAATTGGCCCTGCAATTGCAATAATTATCTCATCTTTTGGGGTTTTGATATAATGCGAATGTATGCGCATTGTAACACCAAATGGCAGGATTTCAATTTTATCCAGCTTTACTTTTAAGAAAAGTGCAGTTAAAATATGTGCCGCCTCGTGCAAAATAACTATTGCGTATGTAATTAATAAAGTATTTGTAAAATTAAAAAGAACAGCGAAAAAAATAAGCAATAGCGTTGAAATATGTATTTCAATATATTTAGAAAGCTTAATTGGTTTGAACATTTTGGGTGTTTTCCTTTGCAGGAGTATTCCACGGAAGTGGTATATTTTTTGCTAAGTTAATCATTTGCTCGGTTGTTGCTTTAAAATCAACTGTATAATCGAGCGTATTGCGTGCAGAAATAACAATATTTTTAGTGATTGGTGCATTGATTAGTGTAATTGCAAAAGAAATTGCAATAATAATTGCACAAACAATTGCTTGTTTAATTGTCCTTTTCACAAACGCCATTTCGTTGTCGTTTAATCTTGAAGGTCTAACTGGGCGTAACCTTTGCCTTGCTGTATCCATAATATCTCCCCCTTATCATTACTATATTATGAAGCAAGTCCACAAAATATGTTGCTATTTTTTTTATTATATTGTATTATTATACTATTGGAGGTTGAATCAATGAATGATATTTCTTATTTTTTAGATAAAGTTGAAAAGCCAGCACGCTATACTGGTGGCGAATGGGGAAGTGTAATTAAAAACCCTGCTGAGATAGATGTGCGTTTTGCGTTTTGTTTTCCAGACACTTATGAGGTGGGCATGAGCCACCTTGGAATGAAAATTTTGTATGGTGCATTAAATGAGAGAAATGACACTTATTGTGAGCGTGTTTTCGCACCGTGGATAGATATGGAAGGGCAAATGCGTGATAGAAATATGCCTTTGTATGCGCTTGAAACAGGCGATGCTATAACTAATTTTGATTTTGTAGCGTTTACTTTGCAATATGAAATGAGTTATACCAATATATTAAATATGCTTGATTTGGCTAATATTCCTCTGCTATCAAAGGATAGAGGCGAGCATTCACCAATAGTGTGTGCAGGTGGACCTTGCGCATATAATCCAGAGCCTCTTGCAGACATTGTAGACTTTTTTATGATGGGCGAGGGCGAGGACATAATAAACGAAGTTGTTGATGTTTACACGAAATGGAAAAAAAGTGGTGGAGCAAGGCTTGAATATTTAGAGCAAATTGCAAAAATTGAGGGCATATATGTGCCACAATTTTACGATATAACATATAACGATGATATGACGATTAATTCAATAACTCCGAATAATGCGAATGCTCCAGCGAAAATAACAAAGAGAATAATAAAAGATATGGACAGCACATATTACCCAACAAAGTTTATAGTGCCAAATATAGATATAGTTCATGATAGAATAATGTTAGAGGTTTTTCGTGGTTGCACAAGAGGCTGTCGTTTTTGCCAAGCAGGCATAATTTACAGGCCTGTGCGTGAGCGTTCAGCAGACAAGCTTTTATCTCTTGCCAAAGAGCTTATAGAAAATACAGGGTATGAGGAAATTTCCCTAACCTCGCTTTCAACCTCTGATTATACCGAGCTTGAAAAATTGTGCAATGGGCTACTTGAAATTACAAAACCAAAAAATATAACACTTTCATTACCATCACTTCGCATAGACAATTTCTCACTTGAATTAATGTCAAAGGTGCGTAAAAAAGGCTTAACCTTTGCACCAGAGGCAGGAACACAGAGGCTTCGTGATGTAATAAATAAAAATATAACAGAGGAAGATATTAAAGCATCAACTCTTCAAGCATTTAATGGTGGATATAGTGGAGTTAAGCTATATTTTATGATGGGGCTACCTAC
>CAYVWT010000052.1:0-10862 GCA_964455565.1 uncultured Clostridiaceae bacterium
ATGTGTTCAACAATGGGCAGAGCCGATGTGGCTGCTCAATATTTAAACGAGATGATTGATAGTTATGTCGAAGCAAACACCATGTATTTAGAAGCCGGACCTTGCATCGAAACCCCACTTTCGTGCGCGAAATCCATACAGGATATGCTGCTACAAAGCTGGGATGGCATCATCAGGATTTTCCCAAGTGTTCCGTATACATGGAAAGATGTATGTATAGATAATATGCGGACTGAGGGTGCATTTTTGGTGAGCGGAGCAATGAAGAACGGCAAAGTGCGTTTTATACGCATAAAAAGCCTTGCGGGACAGCCTTGCAGGTTTAAGGTGGACATTGCAAATTCTACTATGTTAAATTCGTGTATTACGCTTAATAGAGTGGATGAAGGTTTATATGAGGCAAATATCCTAAAAGGTGAGGAGCTAATTATTTGCGAAAAAGGGTATGAGTGCGAATTGGTGTTAGAGCCCGTGAAAACAGAGATGGGCAGATGCAATTTCTTCGGTGGGGTTTCCGGATTAGGCAGGAAGGATTTATAGAAGTAAACAGGCGATAAACCTGTTTGCTCATAGCAAGTTTGGGGAGCATAATGTGAAAAAACGGCGGTTATATCGTTGCAGCTACACATTACATACCCAACAATGTGCTAAGTAAAAACATTTTTTACCTTTTTAAAGGCAGTGCAAAATCAATAATTGATAGTTGTTAAATAAGAATATAAATGTATGGGAGATTTAAAAATGTGTTATAACAGTAATATAATTAGAATAAAGGAAATAAAAAATAACCCTCTAAAAACAAAAAATGACCTGCGACAACTTTTTCTTGATATTATGGAGCCTTTAAAATCATATTACAGTCAGGGGCAGGCGTTCTTAAAGATAGGTCACACAGCAACTCATTACAGCAACCGTATTGCTTGGTTGGAGGGCTTTTCCAGACCTCTTTTAGGTCTTGCTCCATATACAGCTGGCGGTGGCAATTCGGATTTGTGGGATATATATCTTCAAGGGATAAGAAATGGTACAAACCCCGAGCATCCCGAATACTGGGGCAAGGCTACTGAAGGTCAAATGATGGTTGAAATGTCACCCATTGCGTTGGCACTTGCCATAACACCGGAAAAGATTTGGGCAAAGTTGTCGAAGGTAGAAAGGACTAACCTCACAAACTGGTTGAACCAAATAAATAAAGGGCGTGTTGGAGATAATAATTGGATTTTCTTCCGTGTGTTTGTCAATTTAGCATTGAAAAATGTCGGAGTAGAGTATGAAAGGGCTATACTCACAGAAGATTTGAGAAGTATAGACAGTTTTTATCTGACTGATGGTTGGTATTCGGACGGAAAAACCGAACAAAGGGATTATTATATACCGTTTGGTATGCACTTTTATGGATTACTCTATTCTGTCCTGATGGAAAAAGAAGATTCTTCAAGAGCTGAAATATATAAAGAAAGAGCCAAAATATTTGCTGAGGACTTTATAAAATGGTTTGCACGAAACGGTTCGGCCATTCCGTTTGGAAGAAGCCTTTCATATAGATTTGCCATGGGTGCTTTTTGGAGTGCTATGGCTTATGCAAATGTGGAATGTTTCTCATGGGGAGTTGTAAAAGGTCTTTTGATGAGGCATCTGCGCTGGTGGATGAGCCAGGATATATTTAACAATGATGGCTTGCTCAGTATAGGGTATGCTTATCCCAACCTCAAAATGGCTGAGTTCTACAATTCGCCGGGCAGTGCAACGTGGGCTATGAAGGCTTTTATTGTGCTTGCATTACCTGATAATCATCCTTTTTGGACGGCGGAGGAGGAAGCGCTTCCCGAAATGCCTGAACTCAGTTCTCAACCGCATCCATATATGATTCTCTGCCGTGAAAAGGACAGAGATCATGTGTTTGCCCTCGCCGGCGGTCAGTACGCAGAGTGGCAGCCTACTTTCGCCGCCGCAAAATACGGCAAATTTGCATATTCAACCGTTTTTGGATTCAGTGTGCCTGCGGGAGAATATGGTTTGGAGCAGGGCGGTTTTGACAGTGTGCTTGCACTATGTGAAAACGATGAATTATACAGAGTAAGACGAACCTGTGAAAAGGTAAGCGTTAATGATAAATATCATTACTCGCTATGGAAGCCGTGGAACGATGTTCAGGTAGAAACATGGTTAATTCCGGCGTTGCCCTGGCATATCAGGGTGCATAAAATAGTTAGCGGAAGAGAGCTTACTGCGGCTGAAGGTGGATTTGCTGCAAATATCATGAATGTTGCCGGAGATTTAGAAATACAAGAGTTAATTGAAGAAAACTCAGTCAAAGCCGTTACTCCCCAAGGCATAAGTGGTATTGTAAATCTGTTGGGTGAAAGAAAACCGCTGAACGTTTATGCGGCGCCAAATACAAATGTATTATATCCTAGCAGTATTATACCGACTTTAAAAGGAGTTGTGCAAAAAGGTGAGACATGGCTAGTATCAGCTGTTTTAGGACAGCCCCATTCGGATGTGCTCAGTTATGCCTGGGCAATATGTCCATATGTCACTTTAGATGACGATACATTAAAAATATCGCAAAACGGCTTTGAATATATATTAAGTATTAATTAAAACCTTTTAATTGTTTGAATTTAAGGGTTTAAGGATACATTATGAAAAACGGAGGATGCCGTTGATATATTTCAAAAATTAAGATAGGAGAAAAAATTGAAAACAGAATTTGAAAATGTTTCGGTCTTTAATTTAGGAGCGATAGAAGAGCTGTCTGGTTTGGGCAAAAATGGCTTAGTAAGAGTTCCAGCCGATGTAAGAAATAAATTAAACGAAAGAGCAAGATTTGTGGGAATGGACTCTGTGGGTATTGAAATTAGATTTGTTACGGATGCACCTAATATTGATATATATTTATCCGCCCAGAAGCCTGAATTTGGTGTTCGAGGACTTGCAAGAGTATATAAAGGAAACTTTTTATACCAGACATTAGAGTTGGAACCGGGTATGGTTCATTTTTTCAGACTGACCTCGCCGAACGCCTTCAAAGATGCGAATGATAAAATGATGAATAATAAAGGTTTTTCATCAAATGTTTGGCGTATCGTTTGCGATAGAACTACGGTTATATACCACGGTATGAATACACACGGACATTCGGTAAGACAACCTGAAAAAGATGAATTGCCAAAGTTTAATTGGCTTGCTTACGGTTCTTCGATAACAAACTCAAGCTTAGACGGATATCCGCATATTGCGGCACAAATTTTGGGTGTACAGGTCCAGAACATGGGGTTTAGTGGCGCTTGCCATATTGAAAAAGAGCTTGTTGATTATATGATTGACCAAAGAGAGTTCGATTTTATAACCTGTGAGCTTGGAGTGAATATGCGTGGGACATTTACACCAGAAGAATTTGAAAAAAGAGCATGCTATTTTATTGATAGAATAATTGAAGCAAAAAAGCAAGCATTATTTATATCGGTTTTCCCAAACATTCTAACAGATGAATATACAAATAATTCAAATATAGTGACTGAGCATGAAGTGGCATATAATCAAATATTAAGTGAACTTGTACAAAAATCGAATATGACCAATGTCGAGTTTATAAATGGCTATGAAGTTTTAACCGACATAAATGGACTAAGCGGAGATCTTATACACCCTACAGCGTATGGACATGCAATTATGGGCATAAATTTGGCAAATAGGTTGAAAAACTTTATTTTATAATGAAATTATTAAATTTTAAGGAGAGTTCAGATGCTTTTAAACGAAGATAAACAATTTATATCAGAACTGTGGAGGAAAATTGAAAACAAAGTTTATGCAACCTCCGATAGAATCAAAGACGGTATGCCATTTACCACAAAAAATGGTGTTTATGATGATTGGCAGGAGCAATCCGATTGGTGGACAAATACCTTTTGGTGCGGCATACTTTGGCTGATGTATAAAGAAACAAAGCAGGAACACTATAAACAGTATGCCGAAAGTATAGAGCAAAAAATGGATGAAGTCCTTTACGGCTATGACAAGCTACACCATGATGTAGGTTTTATGTGGCTGTTGTCAAGTGTTTTGAATTATGAAACGACAGGCAATGAAAAATCGAGGCAACGTGCAATGCTTGCTGCAAGTGTGCTATCCTCAAGAGCAAACATCAAAGGCGGATTTATTCGTGCGTGGAACGAAGATTACAACGGTTGGGCAATTATTGACTGCATGATGAATATACCGCTCCTCTATTGGGCAAGCAGGCAGAGCAATGATAACAGATTTAAGCATATAGGCATGATGCACGCTGATAAAGCCATGAATAGCTTTGTTCGAGAGGACGGATCAGTAAATCATATTGTGGCTTTTGACCCTAATACGGGTGAGGTTCTGGAAACTCCGGGAGGACAGGGGTATGCAAGCGGTTCGGCATGGTCGAGAGGGCAAAGTTGGGCTATCTATGGCTTTGCACAGAGTTATAACTGGACAGGTAAGGCTGAATATCTTGACACGGCAAAGAAAGTTGCACATTATGTTATAGCAAACCTTGCCCAAAATGGTTATGTTCCATTATGTGATTATCGTCAACCAAAGGATTCGCATTTGCTTGACAGCAGCGCCGGTGCAATTACGGCTTGCGGTCTAATTGAAATTGCTAAAGGAGTGACTGATGCAGAAAAAAGTTTATATTTAAATGCTGCAATAAATATTTTAAAGGGATTAGACGACAAATGTACCGCTTGGGACAAAAACGAAGAGGCTCTGCTTATAAACGGAACCAGTCAGTATCATATTTCATGTTATAAGAGTGAAGTTGAAAATGGAGCGTTGATTTATGGGGATTATTATTTTGTTGAGGCGGTAAATAAGTTGAAGACATTTATTGTATAGATAAAGACTATTACATATAAGGAAAATGATTCGGAAACTTATATTGAAACTGCGAATGTATAACTATCGCTCTGTCTATCCACTGGCTTTTTTAGCTGAAATGTATAAAACTTACTCAGAGACCTATTTTAAATAGAAATAAAACGAAAAAATACATAAGGAGATTATGTCAATGAATAAATTAGAACAGATTATGTCATATTTGGAAAGCAACCTACGCACCGAGCATTTAGATAGGTAGATTTGCAGTACGGAACTCTACCTATGGTTTGAACAAATTACGGTGTAGGTATGGTCTTGATTATGTGGGTGCACCAACCATTTATCACAAGGCACTTGTACCATATGGCATACCCTATCGCTCTTTATATTCGAAAAATATTGAAAATTTAATGTTTGCAGGGGCAATATTAGTGGAACACACACAGCATTATGCTCTCATAATTGCAACCTGTGCTGTTTTAGGTCAAGCTGTTGGCACAGCAGTGGCACTTGGTGTGAAAAACAATCTAAATCCACGAGGTTTTTATAAAAATAAAATAATGGATCTATAGCAGATTTTATTTGATAATGATGCATTTTTACCTTGGCACAAGCGTGAACAGTGAGATTTGAGCAAAACTGCCAAGCTGGTTACAGATGTTGTCAATGTGAAGCTTATTTAAAATGGCATTTGTGGAGCGAGTGCAGTTTAATGAAGATACTTTGTGGTAAAGATATTATAATTAAGATGAAAGGAATTATGTATGACACATTTAGAACGATTTTTAAATACAATCGAGCGCAAAGAGGTTGATAGACCAGCAACATGGCTTGGGCTTCCAACTTCAAAGGCACTTCCTATTTTACTTGAATATTTTGATGTAAAAACAGAAAAAGAGCTAAGAGTCAAGCTGGGTGAGGATATTTATCCAATTGAAATGCCATATCATAGTCCAACCTCAAATGCTATATATGCGGCATTTGATTTTGCAAAGGATTTTGAGGGTGACGAGGAAGAAAGAACACTAACAGCCCCAGGCTTTTTCGAGGATTATGAAGACCCTACAAAGGTAAATGATTTTGATTGGCCAGACCCTACAAAAAATATTAACATAGAAGAGTGTAAAAAGGTTGTTTCGGATGCACCAGAGGGAATGGCTGTTATGGGTGTGGTATGGTCAGCACATTTTCAGGATACATGTGCTGCATTTGGAATGGAAACTGCACTTGTAAAAATGATGACTGAACCAGAAATGTATAATGCTGTAAACGATAAAATCATAGAATTTTACTTAAAGGCAAATGAAATATTTTATGAGGCAACAAAAGGAAAAATCCACGCAGTGCTAATAGGAAATGACCTTGGTAGCCAGACAGGTCTGATGCTTTCACCTAATATGATAAGGGAATTTGTTTTGCCAGGTACTAAAAAGTTTGTAGAGCAAGCAAAAAGCTATGGGCTAAAGGTTATACATCACTCCTGTGGTGCAATATATGATATTATTCCTGATTTAATCGAATGTGGTGTTGATGTAATTCATCCTATTCAAGCTTTGGCAAAAGGAATGGAGCCCCAAGGATTAAAGGATAATTTCGGGGATAAAGTAAGTTTTTGTGGTGGAGTTGATGCACAAAATCTGCTTGTTAATGGCAAACCTGATGAAATAAGGGAAAAAGTTTTAGAATTAAAAAAGATTTTCCAAACAGGTCTTGTAATCTCGCCAAGCCACGAGGCAATATTACCAGATATTAAGCCCGAAAATATAAAAGCATTGTTTGATGCTGTGAGAGATTGATTTTTATGATTAACAATAATATAATGAAGTCAAGATGGAAGGACTACGAATGCTATAATTTTATGCTAAACGGATACGAAGCTACATTAATATTGCCGACAAACCCGACAAAGGATAAACGCTGGATATGGCGCACTGAATTTTTGGGTGCTTTTGACCAGGCAGATATAGCTATGCTCGAGAAGGGCTGGTGCTTGGCTTATTTCAAGATAAGTAATCTGTATGGAAGTCCTAAGGCGGTTGATATGATGAGGAGCTTCCAAAATTCCTGGTGGACATACAATTTCAATGAGCCGGTAATATGGCAAATTAAAAAAGCTTATAGTTGCTATGGCTTATAGCGAAAGAGTTGTATTTGCTGATATTGCAAAATATTTACCTGATTTTCAAAGTGATGGAAACGACATAGAAATTAGTGGCAAAAAAGATGAAAAAATATTTAAAGGGGGATTTTTGATAATGACAAGCAAGAAGAGGGTAAGAAGTGCTATAGAGCATAAGCAGCCTGACAGGGTGCCGGTTAATTTTGAGGCGATGGATTATGTGAAGGACAAAATTGTAAAAGCACATAATCTGTCAAGCTATGAGGATATTTATGACTTATATGAAATAGATATCCGAGACTGCTCGCCTGATTACATCGGTCCAAAGCTCAATCAATATTTGGAAAACGGCAGAGTAATTGCAGAATCGGTCTACGGCTGCAAGATGGTGCAGTGTGAGAGCGCCGGCGAAATTCATAAGGTGGTATATGAGTATCCTTTTAACGAAGATACCACTGTGGAGGATATATTAAATTACAGCTGGATTAATCCTGATTGGTTCGATTATGAGAGCGTAAAACGAAAATGCGATAAATACAAAGATAAAGCCTTGCAATTCGGACACGAGGGACCGTTTCAATTATCAACATTTTTAATGAATATGGAAACACTTTTCGAAAAAATGATATTGGAGCCAGATGTTGCACACACATTATATAATCGATTTGTAGAATTTGAATTAGAATATTATGAAAGAATACTTATAGCAGGAGATGGACAAATAGATATACTAAGACCACACGATGATTACGGCACACAAAATTCAATTCTATTTAGTGTTCCAATGTGGGAAGAATATTTTATGGAAAATACAAAGAAGCTTACATCTTTGGCACATAAATATGGAGCTTACTATCAACAGCATAGCTGTGGGGCTATTAGAGATATTATTCCGTCCTTAATAAAATGCAATGTGGATATTCTAGAGCCATTGCAAAAGGTTAAGGGTATGGAAATAGACAGACTAAAACGAGATTTTGGTGAAAAATTATGCTTCCAGGGTGGAATTGATACCCAATTTGTATTACCGCATTACACCCCGAAGCAAGTTGAAGAAGAAACAATAAGATACATAGACATACTCGGCAAAGGTGGCGGGTATATTTTAATGGCAAGCCAATGGTTTGAGTCGGATGTGCCAGTTGAAAATATTGATGCAATTTATAAAACAAGTCGAAATTAAAAGTGAGGCAGTATTTTATGAATCATATTGAACGTTTTTACGCAACCGTAGAGAGGAAGCCGGTTGACCACCCTGCTTCATGGCTTGGTCTGCCGGTAAAATCGGCGTTGCCGAAGCTATATGAATGCTTTGGCGTAAGTAGCGAAGATGAGCTTAAACGGGCGGTGGATGATGATATTTATTCTGTTGAATTACCTTATTATTCGCCGACTGGCAACGCCATTTACGCCGCCTTTGACTTTGCAAAAGAGGGCGACTACAACAAAGAAGAAAGAACCCTTACTGCACCAGGCTTTTTTGAGGACTATTCTGACCCTTCAAAGGTAAACGACTTCGACTGGCCCGACCCTGCCAAATACATTGATCCTGTTGAATGTCGCAGGGTAGTGGAAACCGCCCCAAAAGATATGGCAGTGATGGGTGTAATATGGTCGGCGCATTTTCAGGATACTTGTGCCGCTTTTGGTATGGAAACTGCAATGATAAAAATGCTTGCCGAACCTGAAATGTATAATGCTGTCAATGATAAAATAGTTGATTTTTATTTAAAGGCGAACGAGATATTTTACGAGGAAACAAATGGCAAACTGCACGCTGTGCTTATTGGCAACGACCTTGGCAGTCAGACAGGACTAATGCTTTCACCCGATATGATAAGGGAATTTGTATTGCCCGGCACAAAAAAGTTTGTAGAACAGGCAAAAAGCTACGGCTTGAAGGTGATACACCACAGTTGTGGTGCAATATACGATATTATACCCGATTTAATAGAAGCTGGGGTGGATGTTATCCACCCGATACAGGCATTGGCAAAGGGAATGGAACCCGAACGATTAAAAGACGAATTTGCAGACAAGGTTAGCTTTTGCGGAGGCGTGGATGCACAAAATCTCCTTGTTAACGGTGCGCCACAACAGGTACACGAAAAGGTGTTTGAATTAAAAACTTTGTTTCCGACAGGATTAATCATATCTCCAAGCCACGAAGCAATACTGCCTGATATCCGTGTCGAAAATATCAAAGCACTGTTCGATGCAATTAAGGAGTGATTATGTCTTGAACAACACAAAAATGATACGCCGATACGGTTCGGTCATCAAAGTAAAGCCGGATAAGCTGGAGGAATATAAAATACTTCATGCAAACGTGTGGTCGGGTGTGCTGGAAATAATAAAAAAGTGCAATATCCAAAACTACTCAATATATTACAAGGATGGATTTTTGTTCAGCTATTATGAATACACAGGCAATGAATATGAAGCCGATATGTCAAAAATGGCGGCTGACCCACTAACACAGCAATGGTGGGAGGTCTGTAAGCCCTGTCAGCAGCCACTTGAAACCCGAAAGGAAGGCGAGTGGTGGGCTGAAATGGAAGAGGTTTTTCAATTGGATTAGCATTAAAATACGGTATTCCACCGGAAAGCTTGAAGCTGGGTCAAAAGTAACAGATGTGGAACTTGTTAAAAATAGAACATTGCCACAAAATTCAAAACTAATTCTTAGTCTGTATAATAAGTCTAATAGATTAGAGTATATCAATATAAATGATATAAACACAAATAATTTACAGGCTGGCTCAAACCTTATTCCAGTGAATATGGCTTTGCCTTCTAAAGATTTGCAAGGTTATAAACTAAAAACATATCTATGGGATAGTTTTAATAATATACAGTCATTATTATCGGCAAAGGAAGAAACACCTAATTTGCCGCTCGGTGACGGACTGCAAATGGAATATCTAGACAGAGGACTTGTGGCAGTAAAAACAGCTGATGGGGTATATCTATCATGGAGATACCTTGGAACAGAGCCAGCTGATATTGCTTATAACATTTATAAAAATGGATTGAAATTGAACAGTGAAAGAATTTCAACGAAAACAAACTATATGGATACATTAGGTTTACCTACTGACAAATATTCCGTTTCAGCAATTTATAGTGGTATTGAGATGGAAAGAAGTAAGGATGCTTCAGTTTGGGCTTCTAATTGAACGATATAGCTCATCAGCTGGTATATCTCTTGTGAAAGGTGCTGCTTTTAAATCAAAAAACTGTTCTATCAATCTTCAGCACCTCCAATGTTGCGATAATTAACAGCTATGGATTTTCTGATGCGATGCGTTATTAAGTTGATTAAGACCATCTAAGCCTGAAGTGATGACTGCTACTTTGTCGATAGACGAAAATACAATCATAAGAAAAGTAGATAACAAATTAATGGGCTATAATAACGAATGGCGTTAAATGAGAGGTATTATAACCGACGGAGTTGATTCAATAAATGTTTCGCAGGATTACCTGGATGTAATGAAGGGGATGCCAATGCCACTCAATCGTTGGGCAGGAACAAACGGTCAGTTTTTTCAATGGAAATTGGCATTGGGCGAAGCCGAAAAAAGAATTTCGTACAAGAATTAAACCTATTAACATTTAAAATAGGCAAAAAAAGTTAAAATTTATATGTTATCGTTAGGCTGCCTTGTGGTTGTATATGGCATATATTCAGTTTTTTTGTTTATAGGATTTTTGTAAAGTTTTTCGGCGAAACGCCAGTAATATTTTTAAAGGTTTTATAAAAATTTGAATAATCATTAAAGCCTACAATACTTGCTATTTCCGAAACTGGAACATTGTTTATAAGAAGCCCTTTTGCTATTAGTATACGTTTTTGAGCGATGAACTGACCGATAGAATAACC
>CAYVWT010000053.1:0-10689 GCA_964455565.1 uncultured Clostridiaceae bacterium
GCTTGACATATCATATCAAAGGTATATTATATACCATAATTAGTTTACTAAGGGGGCTTATTTATGGACGCATTTCGGTACATTTGGCAGTATTTAAAAAAGTATCATTTCAGTTATTTTTTCGCATTATTTATGGTTTTGGCGACTTCAGTTTTGGTAATGGTTAACCCTTACATTTCACGAGAGATTGTAGACCAAATTATGGTTCCACAAAATTATGATTTTAAATTACTTTTGGAGCTTCTATCTTTAATGATTACAGTTGTAATTATTAGGTCAACCATTAGATATTACTGTATATACGTTTTTGAAAATACTTCACAAAAGGTCATACTCGAATTGCGTAAAGATATGTATTCCAAGCTTCAAGAGCTTGATTTTGAATTTTTCGACCATAATAAAACTGGTGATTTAATGTCTAAGATGACTGGCGACCTTGATATGGTTAGACATTTCATTGCGTGGGTTTTATATACATCTTTTGAAAATATAATTGTTTTCATAACTGGGATTAGTGTTCTATTTTTTATTGACTGGCGTTTTGCACTTCTACAGCTTGTGCTTGTTCCAGTTCTTTTTTATTTTGCTAATGGGCTTGCAAGTAACGTTCGTCCTACATTTTATAATATAAGGGCGCAATTTTCAAAGCTGAATTCTGTTGCACAGGAAAACATTAGTGGTAACAGGGTTGTAAAAGCATTTGCAAAAGAGGACTATGAAATTAAAAAGTTTGCTGTTGCTAACGAAAGCTATTATCGTGCTAATATTGAATCTGCTAAGGTTTGGCAAAAATATTTGCCCCCTATCATCACTCTTGGCGGAATGTTTTCTGTTACACTTATTTTGGTTGGCGGCATTATGGTTATAAACGGAAGCATTACTATGGGTGAGCTTGTGATGGCTAATGGGCTTGTTTGGACGCTTTCAACCCCTATTAACTTTTCGGGCTGGCTTATAAACGATTGGCAGAGGTTTTTTGCGGCAGTTAGCAAAATACGAGAGCTTATGGAGGCTGAGCCAAAAATTCAAACCAGCGATACCGCTGTTATTAAAAAAAGCTTTAAAGGCAAGGTTGAATTTGACAAGGTTTATTTTAAATATGAGCATCAACAAACCCTAAAAAATATATCTTTCAAGGCACATCCGGGGCAAACAATTGCAATAATTGGCCCTACTGGCTCGGGCAAATCCACCCTCGTTAACCTCATTTGTAGGTTCTATGATGTTACAGGAGGAAGTGTCAAAATTGACGATATTGACGTGCGTGATATTGCCGTTAGGCGCCTTCGTGAAAATGTTTCAGTTGCACAGCAAGATATTTTCCTTTTTTCTGATACCATTGAGGGCAACATTGCCTATGGTGTTCCACATGCAACCTTAGAGGATGTTGTACGTGTTGCAAAAATTGCAGATGCACACGAATTTATTTTAAATACACCGGATGGTTATGATACTATCGTGGGTGAGCGTGGAATGGGGCTTTCCGGTGGTCAAAAGCAACGTGTTGCGCTTGCAAGGGCACTTCTGAAAAACCCTTCTATTCTTATTCTTGACGATACAACCTCAAGCGTTGATATGGAAACAGAGCACGAGATACACAGCACCCTACGTTCATATTATACCGATAAAACGACATTTATTATTGCTCATAGAATTTCATCTGTTAAAAATGCAAACCTTATATTAGTGCTTGATGATGGCGAAATTATTGAGAGGGGCACTCATGATGAATTAGTTGCCCTCGGTGGTCAATATTATATGGTATTTGAAAATCAATTTGGTGATTTTAATAGTGAGGTGAAAAATAATGGCTCGAAATAAATTTGATGTTGATGAGGCGCTTGAAAGTAGCTTTAATAAGGGTATGTTAATTCGCCTTATGGAATATATAAAGCCATATAAAACAGAGCTTAGCATAACAGTATTGATTATGCTTGTTGCAAGCTTTGCAACACTGCTTGGTCCATACCTTGTAAAGGTTGCTATGGATGATAAAATTGTAAATAAGGATGTAAAAGGGCTTGTGTTTTTATCTGTAATTTTTATTATAACCCTAATTGTTAATGGCGTTTGTATTAAATATAAGACGAAAATTATGTCGTTTGTTGGGCAGGATATAGTCTTTAATATTAGGCAGGACTTATTTGCACACCTGCAAAAGCTCCCATTTTCATATTACGATAGTCGCCCTCACGGAAAGATACTTGTGCGTGTTGTAAACTATGTTAATTCGCTTTCAGAGCTGTTATCTAATGGTATTATAAACCTTGCGACAGACCTTTTTAGCTTATTTGTTATACTTGGTTTTATGCTGGTTATTGATGTTCGCCTTACCATTATTTCTATGGCTGGTCTCCCTATTCTTGCTGTTATTGTTTTTGCAATAAAAGGAGGACAAAGGCGTGCTTGGCAAAAATATTCTAACAAAAATTCTAACCTTACTGCATATATTCACGAGAGTATTTGTGGCATTAAGGTTACCCAATCATTCGCTCGTGAAGATGAAAATATGAATATTTTTGATGAACAATGTAAGCAAAATAAAGCAAACTGGATGAAGGCAAAAATGATTGAGGTCGTTTTAAATCCTTCGGTTGATACTATATCAGTACTAACAACAAGCCTATTATACATAGGTGGACTTTTCTGGCTTGGTGGCAGCGTAACAATTGGTGTGCTTATTGCGTTTATTGGCTATTCACAGCGTTTTTGGCAACCAATTATGACTATTACAAATTTTTATAATGCTATTATAACAAATATGGCATATCTCGAAAGAATTTTCGAGGTTATGGACGAGGTACCCATTGTTACAGATGCAAAAGATGCAACTATTATGCCTGATATTAAAGGTAATGTGGAATTTAAAAATGTTAATTTCTCTTATGAGGATGGGCATACGATACTTGAAGATGTTTCCTTTAAGGTTAATTTTGGTGAATCAATTGCACTTGTTGGACCAACTGGCGCAGGTAAATCTACAATTGTTAATTTAATTAGCAGGTTTTATAACCTTAATAGTGGCGAAATACTAATTGATGGGGTTGATATTAGCAAGGTTAAGCTACATTCACTTAGAAAACAAATGGGAATTATGCTACAAGATACCTTTATATTTTCCGGCACTATTATGGATAACATTAGATATGGCAGGTTAGATGCTCGTGACGAAGAGGTTATCGAGGCTGCAAGGGCTGTTTGTGCGCATAAATTCATTTCAGAATTAGAGGATGGATACTACACCGAGGTTAATGAGCGTGGAACTCGCCTTTCTGTGGGGCAGAGGCAGCTTATTTCGTTCGCAAGGACTCTGCTTGCTAACCCTAAAATTCTTATACTTGACGAAGCGACATCAAGCATTGACACAGAAACAGAAATTGCCCTGCAAAAAGGGCTTGACCGCTTATTGCAGGGCAGAACTTCATTTGTTATTGCTCATAGGCTTTCCACTATTAAAAATTCATCACGAATTATGTATATTTCAGATAAAAACATTGTAGAAAGTGGCACACACGATGAGCTTATTGATGGAAAAGGCTTATACTATAACCTTTATACATCACAATATTCGTTTATAGAGTCGATTTAGTATATTATTTAGAAAGTAGATTGCCCATTATAATTTCAAGTGCTGTCCAGCCTTCTATTTTGCCAATTTTTATACCTTCGTCAAATTCTGCACATAGCTTCATTGCTTTGCGCAATTTTTGTTCGTCGTGGCGCATACATTCTGCCGAAAAACGTCTTGCTAAAAATTTACGGTTAGGTGGAAGAAAATCCTCTGCGTTTGCACGTTCATTTCGCAGCTGCTTGAACATCAAAAGCCCTGCAAGCTGTGAATATATAAGGGTTATTACAACCGTTGGCTGTTCCTTGTTATTTTTCAGCTCGGCAAGCATTGCATACGCTCCATTTGCATCATTTGCAAGAAGCTTATCTGCCATACCAAATATTTTATATTCAAGTGGAACTTGAACCATACTATCTATATTACTACGGTCTATCACTTCATTATCACCGACCGAGGCTATTAGCTTATCACATTCTATGCCAAGCCTTCCAAGTGAGCGCTCGCAGATATTCACAAGATGCTCCATATCGTCAACACGCATTTTCTTGCCTGAATCTGCAAATTTTTTGTTCACCCATGCACGCAAATCCGACGTAGTTTGTTTGCTAAATTCAACTATTGCACCTACGCTTTCTATTTGCTTTATTAAATCATTTTTCACCTTTTTAAAATCGCTTTCAATAAAGACAATTACTGCATAGTCTGGCGCATTATTTATAATTTTAACCATTGCTTGTTTATAATCTTCAAGGCGCAAAAAGTCGGTATTTTTTAGAACAATCATCTTTTTTTCTGCCATTTGAGGGTAGCTTTCGACAGCAGCTACAAAATCATCAAAGCTTGCTGTGTTATCGCTAAAAAGATTATAGTTAAAATCTGCAAAGGTTTTATCTACAACTTTTGATTTTAATTGGCTTAAATATGTTTCCTGCAAAAACTGTTCCTCACCATAAAACAAATATACTCTATGCAGTTTTCCCTCTTTAAGCTGTTTTTTAAGCTGTGCAACATTAACTCTCATACTACTCCTCATCTCCGCATCTTGTTGTGTTTATGCTATTTATTCCATCTTTCCCTATTTTAAAAGTAATTGTTCCTAATATATCTATTCTAAGTGTTTGCGTTATAGCCTCTACTTGGGGCTTTTCTGCGCTAATTATTGAATATTTTGGGTTAACTGAATTTATAAATTCTTCACTTGTAGAGCCATTATTGGGTGCTAATAAAATGTCACTTTGTAGCTCACCTTGTGCGTCAGTATCTATATCACTTGGGAGCAAAATGCTTGTGTTATAACAAAGAATGCGAATTGTTGCCGATGGGTTTTTTGGGGTTTTCATTAATATTTTAAGTGCTACATCTTTTTCTATTTTTATGTCCCCTACGTCGTCATAATAAATTATTTCGGTGTTATTTGGGATTTTAATTGACAATTCTTTGTTTTTCATATCTGGAAGCATTAGCCTATCAACCTTAAAATTTTCGACTAAACCAGCCATTCCACCAATATGCTCTGTGCCATAACCTGTGATGAACAATAAATCTATCTTTCTAATGCCTTTTTTAGTTAGGTATAAACCAACCTTGCTACTCGTTAAGCCACTATCGATTAGAATATTAAGACCGTTTGGAGTTCTAATATGCACACAATCTGCCTGACCTACACTTATGAAATTCACCTCGGCTACTTCTCTGTTTACTATAATATTGTAACCTAAATTTGTAATAACTGCAATAATTATTATAAATGCTACAAGCACCCTTTTGCTTTTAACGTGTGCTGTGCCACGTAACCATTCGTATAAAATATACAGCAAAACCGTATAAATTATAAGCACAGGAATGCTCGGAGAGGCAACTTGTACAATTAGAAATTTTATTGATGCAAAAAATTCCGAAATAAACAGTATAACTTTTAACAGTTGGTATAGCATTATTGAAATATCGGGGATAAGCCACACCATATACCCCAAAGGAAGCACAATTACAAGCAGTATTTCAATTAAAATATTGGAAAACAAAGCCGCAAACGTTACAACGTTAAAATAATACGCTATAATGGGCGTTATAACTATGAACACCCCAATGCTGGCTACAAAGACGTTTCTTCCTATTTTGTCTACATATAAAATTAGCCCAAGCACAGCAAAAAATGATAGCTGAAAGCCAATATCGTGCGTTAAATATGGGTTAAACAAGGTTAGCACAGAGGTTGCAAAAAACAGGCTTGACAGCATATCGTTTCGCAGTTTTAAATTTACCATAAATATTGTAAACAGCATCATTACACCTGCACGAAGCACTGTTGGTTGGTCGCCAATTACGATCATAAATATAACCGTTGCAACGAGCATAATAATTGCATTTGCCCTACGCTTTATGCCAAAATAATTTATCATATACGCAATAAACATTAGGAAAATGCTTATGTTAACCCCTGAAACTGCTGCAATGTGCGACAAGCCACTTAATTTTAAATCACTCGACATTTCTTCTGTAAAATCAGTTTTATCGCCAACTAATATGCCTTTAAGTAGTGCACCTTCATCGTTTGGAAGCTTTTTATCAATAGTTTTGCATATTTCGTTTCTTGCCATATATCCAAGCTTTAAAAAATCTATTTTCAAATTATTATGACCTATAATTTCAGCATCAGTTGAGCTTACCTCTGCAAAAATCCCACTTGCGCCGTATGAACTGCGCTTGCTTATATCCCCCCAAAACTGCATTTGTGGCAATTTATTAAGCTTACCTGTTATGGTTATTACATCTCGCAAATCATAATTATCATAATCACCATATACCCTAACACGAATTTTGGAATTTACTTCCTTTCTTTCGTTATTACATTCTATCCAATATGCTTTCACATCAAGCAACGTGCAAGCATTGGTTTTCTGCACCTTAACAACCTCTCCACAAAGATGTATTTGTTTATCTACAAACCGGTTTATTTCACTTAAATTATAATTCCTAACAAAGCTTGCCCGATACACTCCTGCGGTGAATAATAGAACAAGCACTGTTATATATATTGTTGGCGTTAACCCAGATTTATCAAAACGCAGGTATCTAAAAATAAGCATAAATGCTGCTGTTATTGTAAAAAACACTATGTAATTAGTAGGTATTATTACCCCAAGCCATGCTCCAATTACAAACATTAGCGAGCATAACACAAGAGGAAGCTTCAATACTATCACCCCAAAAATAAATTTGTTATTATAATTATATATGTTTTTTTACATATTTCAACATAATTCGTTTTTTTGTTGTCTTTACACAAAAAATAAAATGTGATAGAATAGCATAAAAGGAGTGTGACTTATTTTGAAGCTTAATGGTTCTGATATTTTAATAGAATGCCTTGTTGAACAAGGGGTTAATACCGTTTTCGGTTATCCTGGTGGTGCGGTGCTTAACATTTATGATGCTTTATATAAAAACAGCGATAGAATTACACATATTTTAACAGCGCACGAGCAGGGTGCTTCGCACGCTGCTGACGGTTATGCCCGTGCAACAGGTAAGGTTGGCGTTTGCATAGCAACAAGTGGCCCTGGTGCTACAAATATTGTTACTGGTATTGCAACAGCGTATATGGATTCTGTTCCTCTTGTTGCAATTACAGGCAATGTGGCTACCTCTCTGCTTGGCAAGGACAGCTTTCAAGAGGCAGATATTACAGGCATTACTGCCCCTATCACTAAGCATAATTTCATTGTCAAAGATATAAATAAGCTTGCAGACACAATTAGGCAGGCTTTTACAATCGCTCGTGAGGGCAGACCTGGACCTGTTCTTGTTGACATTCCAAAGGACATTAGTGCGGCAATTTGTGAATTTGAAAACAAGCCAGTTTTTGTGCCTGTAAAGGCTAAGCCAGAAATTTCAGATGTTGAAATGGCGATAGATTTGATAAAAAACTGCGAAAGACCATTTATTTTTGCAGGTGGTGGTGTAATTGCTTCTAACGCTTCTGACGAGCTTGCACAGCTTGCACATAAAATTGGTGCACCTGTTAGCTGTTCACTAATGGGGCTTGGCTGTTTCCCCGCTACTGACGAGCTTTTTACTGGTATGATGGGTATGCACGGAACAAAGGCTTCTAACTCTGCTGCTTTAAAATGCGATTTGTTAATTGCCATTGGGGTAAGGTTTTCGGATAGGGTTATTAGTGATGCAAGTAAATTTGCTAAGGATGCACAGATTTTGCATATTGATGTAGACCCTGCTGAAATTGACAAAAATATTAAGGTTTATCATTCGATTATTGGGGATATAAAAGAAGTTTTAACCCCTATTATAGTTGGAATTAGTGAACAAAGAAACGATGGATGGATTTCACTTATTTCTAAATATAAAAAAGATTTCCCAATTGGGTTTACGCATATTGGTGAGCTTACTCCAATTGCTCTTATGCAAACAGTTTATGAAAAAACAAATGGTGATGCCATAATAACAACCGAGGTTGGTCAGCATCAAATGTGGGCGGCGCAATATTTCAAATACACAAAGCCGAGAACATTTATTTCCTCTGGTGGTTTTGGTACTATGGGCTATGGAACTGGCGCAAGTATGGGCGCATCACTTGGAATGCCACATAAACGCATAATTCATATGGCAGGTGACGGCAGTTTTAGAATGAATTGCAACGAGCTTTCAACAATTAAATTTTATAATATTCCTGTTATAATTGTCATTGTAAATAACGGAACACTTGGTATGGTTAGGCAATGGCAAACGTTTTTCTATGAGGGCAGATATTCGCAAACCACCCTTGATAGAGGCCCAGATTTCAACCTTTTAGCCGATGCTTATGGCGTTCGTTCGTACAAGGTTACAACGCAAGAGGAATTTGACAAGGCACTTACCGAAGCACTATCACTTCACGAACCAATTGTAATTAACGCTATGGTCGACACCGACGAGCGTGTTTTACCTATGGTTCCACCGGGCAGACCGATTGATGAATTAATTTTAGAATAAAAGAATAGAGGAAAAATATGGACAGCATTTCGCTTCCAATTGATTTTATAAACGAATATATGCTACGAGCAAACCCTGCTTATGCTATGGTTTATTTGTGTGCATATACATATAAGGCGCAGGGGCTAAATGTTCCAGAGAGCAACAAAATTGCGC
This sequence comes from uncultured Clostridiaceae bacterium, assembly GCA_964455565.1. GTDB lineage: Bacteria > Bacillota > Clostridia > Monoglobales > Firm-18 > CAYVWT01. Next base: position 8,717 of record CAYVWT010000053.1, read on the forward strand.
ATACTCTTAGTATGAAGGAAAGCGATGTTAACGATGCTATTAAATATTGGAAGTCGTTAGGCTTTGATTTCGAAAGCACCAAAAAGATTGCTAAACCAATTCATAAAAGCGTATATTCCCCTACTGAAATTTCACAGCATACAAGCACTGACGAGCAATTAAGGCTTTTATACGAGGTGGCGCAAAATACGCTTGGCAAAATTCTTTCAACTGCTGATATGCAGACTCTATTTTGGATTTATGATTATTTAGGCTTATCTGCCGAGGTTATAATTCTTATTATGAATTATGCAATCAGAGAGAAAAAATCCACTATGCGCTATATCGAAAAGGTTGCTATGAACTGGGCAGAGGTTGGCATTGACACAACCGAAAAGGCAGAGGAATTATTGACCAAATTAGACAAAAAGCGTACATACGAGCATCATATAAAATCACTACTTGGAATAAACTCTCGTGAGCTTACGCCAAGTGAAAAGCTTATTGTTGGCGAGTGGGAGTCCACATTAAAGCCAAATGACGAGCTTCTAATTTCTGCTTTTGAAATTAATATTGAGCGCACAGGAAAGCTATCGATCAAATACATAAACGGAATATTAAAAAGCTGGGCAGAAAAAGGAATTACAACCTTAGCACAGGTTGGTGAAGAGAAAAAGCCTGTAGTTAATAACCCAAAGCCAACACCTACAAAGTTTAATAATTTCACACCACGAAATGATATAGATTATAAAAAGCTGGAGCTTGAAGCATTGCAAAAACGAATTAATAAAAATAGGCAGGTGAATTAGTTGGAAGAGTATAAACAAAAAATGTTTGAAGAGCTTGGCAGGGAATATGACCGTATTCGTAATGACAATAAGCAAAAGCGTGAGCAAACCATACACAATATATATACACACATTCCACGCATTAAAACAATAGACGAAATGATTAACGGAATTGGGCTTAGCGTTTCTGCAAGTGTTCTTGATGGGCTTGTTTCGCCTGAGGTTGCAATTGCAAATATGCGTGAGCGTATGGAGGCTCTTTTAAACGAGAAAAACGCATTGCTTGAAAGCTTTGGCTTTCAAAAAGATGCAACTAATGAGATATTTAACTGTAAAAAATGCAAGGATAAAAGCTATGTTGATAACGAACGTTGTAGCTGTTACTTTGATAAACTTCGTCAGCTTATGCAAAAAATGTCTAACGTTGGTAGTTCTAATAACACCTTTGAAAGGTTTGATTTATCACTTTATTCAAGGGATATAGATTCAAGATATGGCATTTCCCCTTATGATAATATGAAATCGGTGCTTGACCTTGCACTTTCATTTGCAAATGAGGGCAAAAATGCACCGAAAAACTTGTTGTTTTACGGTGCAACTGGGCTTGGGAAAACATTTACGTCTGATTGTATTGCTAAAAAATATATTGATAATGGCAGGACTGTATTTTATATGTCTGCACCAAAATTATTTTCTACATTTGAGGATTATAAATTTGGAAGGGATACCTCGCAAAGAGTGCGAAGTATTATTGATGCAGTAAACGATGCGGAGCTTTTAATTATTGACGATTTAGGCACAGAATTTAGAAGCACCTATGTTGACAGCATACTTTTTGACATTATAAATTCTCGCCTTAACGAGGGGCGCAGTATGATTGTTAGCACGAATTTAAACCCAGAGCAAATTGCAACCTCATATTCTGATAGAATTTCATCAAGAATTTTAGGTGGCTTTGAAAAGGTGCTTTTGTTCGGTGAGGATATAAGGCTTAAAAGGTCGAGGTAAGCGAGAGTGAAAACAAGGGGTGAGTTTTGGTACTTCGAGGGGAATTCGACGACACAAAAGAACCGTCCCCTTGTGTTTCCTTTTACCACCAAATTGAATTATCGAAGTCGACAGCCTCTGTGATTCTTCTTTTTCTTTATTGCCATGCAGACCTCGCAATAACCAAAGCCCATATTGCAACAAATTAGATAATATTTT